>CAZGUI010000012.1:0-51815 GCA_964528875.1 uncultured Bacteroides sp.
AAAATTTCATAATAAGATTGACCATAATGAGGTGAGAACATAGCACCTATTACCGGAACATTTAACTGATATCTTAATTTAACGGGTTTATTCTTTATTTTAAGTGTCCAGATGGCCATTCCTGAAGCATCGAGATCTATGTATGCTCGTGCTGAAGCCGGATTATTACCGTTGTGTAAATTATAAATAAACCCCCCATTTACATTGACTAAACCTCCGGCTAGGAGTTTGAAATTGTCTGTCAGATGAAATTGATAATGTAGTCCGTAGTTCCAATTCACCAGCCCGGCAAAAGTATTGTTGTTATCTGCCCGATTGTGTGTATAGGAAATGTTAGCCTGGAAAAAGTTTTGCACTGAAACATTGGGATTAAACTTAGATAATCTCATGGTTTCTCTAGCTATTCTAAAATCAATCCCTTTATACTCTTGAGGAGAGAGGTATTCATCAAATATATTTGAGTAGCCTATACCATAAGTTAATGAACGGGTGACAAAACGATGCATTTCTAGGGAATCCACATTAACCTCTTGAGAAGTTATAGGTGAGATATATCCCAGTAATAGGGTGACTAATAAAAGCAATTTAGTTCGCATAGGCTGTAGTTCTGACTATTTATTAAAATAGATTCATTTGTCCGTTTTCGTCCTCCTTTTTTGTGGAAGTTTCTTCATTATCCTCCTTTTTCTCCTCTTCTTGAGGGGGTTGTTTAATCGGTTCAATCTCCTCTATTTTAGATACCTCAAAGGTTGTCAATCGTTTACCTCTTGCTTTGAACCCTTTGACTGCAATAAATTCTTCTGCATCTATAATTAATGCTTCACGGTGTTCGTCATTCCCACCAAAAGTTATTTTTAATCGAGGGTAAGGTACATCACTCAAGAAAATTAGCTGACTCTTGATGTTTCCCATATAGTTCTGCCTATTATTAAACTCCTCAAAAGTGAAGCGCTTCAAATAGGGTAAATTGTCTTGGTTAGCATCATATAAGGCAGCTGTATATATTTTGTTTGGATCAAACTTCTCTAGTTTCACCAAATTGGTTTCGTAACGATTGGTTGATTCAAAGTTTGTAGTATAGTATTCTCCATTGTCTAAAGCCACAAGAATTTTATCATCACTATCGAATTCCCCAAGAAAGCGCCCCCTTTCTTCATAATTTAACCGCAGAACCGCTTCATCAAACCAAACTTTTCGTCCACCCAGGGTAGAACCTCCTCGTTCTTTTAGCGTGATTTTATTCACATTCCGTTTGGTGAGAATGTTGCCTTGCGCCTGACGACCTTTAATCATTATTTCGCTAAAGTCTTTCTCTATACTGTCCAAACGATATCTAGGATTGGGTTTAAGTGTAACTTTAATTACCTCTGCCTCCCCATTTGGGTTGACAGTGAAGTACACAATTTTAGAACCCGGAGTGCCTTTGGTTACGTCATATTCCCTATCTCTTACAATAGAGGTTATATTGAAACGTTTAATGTAATAGGTTCCCTCTTTTCCATCTCGATAAACCACATTGTAAATGGTTCGTTTATCGTTACGCTTGAATACAGCAATGTGACAGATGTTTTTACCTACAAACTTTTTGTCTGAAACCGGAGTGATTAGGTATTTCCCATCTTTATAAAAGATGATGATATCATCCAAAGAGGAGCAGTTAGCTATAAACTCTGAATTTCTTAAAGTAGTCCCCATGAAACCTTCTTCCTTGTTGAAGTATAGTTTCTCATTGGCAATAGCAATTTGGGTTACCTCTATGGTGTCAAAGCTTCTTATCTCTGTTTTACGTGGATATTCTGCTCCGTATTTCTTCTTTAATTGCTTAAACCACTCAATGGTGTACTCCACAATGTGGACTAACTTATTGTTGATCTCTTTTATCTCATCCTCCATTTTAGCTATCAATTCATCTGCTTTATCTGAATTAAAGCGAAGAATTCGAGCCATTTTAATCTCCATCAGTTTGAGGATATCGTCCTTGGTTACTTCCCTATAAAGCTTAGGATAATGAGGAGATAAAGCTTTGTCAACAAATGCACACGCATCGTCCATGCTTTTCGCATTTTCGAACGCTTTCTCCTTATAGATTCTCTCTTCAATAAATATTTTCTCTAAAGATGAGAATAACAAACTTTCGAGTAATTCATTTTTTCGAATTTCCAGTTCTAATTTTAGCAGCTCTAACGTGTTGTTCGTTGAGTGCTTCAATATATCACTTACGGTTAAGAAGTGAGGCTTATTGTCTTCTATAACACAACTATTGGGCGATATATTGATTTCGCAATCGGTAAAAGCATACAGCGCATCAATGGTTTTATCGGGTGAAGTACCGGCAGGGAGATGTAATAGAATCTCCACATTGGCCGAGGTGTTGTCGTCTACCTTACGTATTTTTATCTTTCCACGATCAATAGCACGGAGAATGGATTCAATAACCGAGTTGGTAGTTTTGCTGTAAGGGATCTCAGTTATAGACAATGTACGGTTGTCAATCTTTTTGATTTTTGCACGAACCTTTACTGACCCTCCACGCTCTCCATCGTTGTATTTTTCAACATCTACTAAACCACCAGTCAAGAAATCAGGATAGAGTTGAAACTCTTCTCCTTGTAAATAGTTAATGGAAGCATCACAAATCTCATTGAAGTTGTGAGGTAGGATGCGAGAAGACAGTCCAACGGCAATACCTTCTGCTCCTTGAGCCAGTAATAAAGGGAATTTTACAGGAAGTGTAACGGGTTCTTTGTTCCTGCCATCGTACGACTGTTTCCACTCTGTGGTTTTACTGTTAAACACAACATCTAAAGCAAATTTGGAAAGACGAGCTTCAATGTATCGAGGGGCAGCAGCACTATCTCCTGTCAGTAGATTACCCCAGTTTCCCTGACAATCAATCAGCATATCTTTTTGCCCCAGTTGGACTAAAGCATCTCCAATAGAAGCATCACCGTGTGGGTGAAACTGCATGGTATGTCCCACTATGTTTGCCACTTTGTTATAACGTCCATCATCCATTCTTTTCATGGAGTGGAGAATCCTACGCTGAACGGGTTTAAATCCATCGTTCATGTGAGGTACCGCTCGTTCTAATATAACATAGGAGGCATAGTCCAAAAACCAGTTTTGGTACATGCCTGAAAGATGATGTTTGGTAGAATTATCAGTGTTTTGTGGTATAAATTCGCTGCTTTCTTGTGATACGTTATTTGAATTATCACTCATATATTTAACTTTCCTCTCGTGTTTTTAACAATGTTTATGCAATAGAAACCATATTAAATATTAAATATGGTGATGTATGGACAAAAATACAAATTAAATTGAAAAAAATCATTTACTTTGCATTTATCTTATTGACACATTACATTGTGGATCAAGAATTAAACAAAATAAAAGACAACAAATAAATAAAAAGAATAACATTAAGATGGCAATTGACAACGTTTTTAGAAAGCTTGTATCTCACTGCAAAGAATATGGTTTTATATTTCAGTCTAGTGAACTGTATGATGGTTTAGGCGCAGTATACGACTATGGGCAGTTAGGGGTTGAGCTAAAAAATAATCTAAAGAAATATTGGTGGGATAGTATGGTGCTTTTGAATGAAAATATTGTAGGGATTGACTCTGCTATTTTTATGCATCCTACCATTTGGAAAGCATCCGGACACGTTGATGCGTTCAATGATCCATTGATTGATAATAGAGATTCAAAGAAGCGTTATCGTGCAGATGTGCTTATTGAAGATCAAATGGCTAAGTATGAAGACAAGGCCAATAAAGAGGTTGAAAAAGCTGCTAAGCGTTTCGGAGAGGCTTTTGATGAAGAACAATATCGTTCTACTAATGACCGTGTTTTAAGATATCAAAAGCAATACGATGATTTACACACGCGTTATGCCAAAGCATTAAATGAGAATGACTTGGTGGAGTTGCGACAAATCATTTTGGATGAAGGTATTGCTTGTCCTATTTCCGGTACTCGTAACTGGACTGAAGTTCGTCAATTCAACTTGATGTTCAAAACTGAAATGGGAGCTACTGCCGATGGTTCTATGACTGTTTACTTGCGTCCTGAAACGGCTCAAGGTATTTTTGTGAACTATTTGAACGTTCAAAAAACAGGTCGTATGCAAATCCCCTTCGGTATTGCACAAATAGGTAAGGCTTTCCGTAATGAGATTGTTGCTCGCCAATTTATTTTCCGTATGCGTGAGTTTGAACAAATGGAGATGCAATTCTTTGTACGCCCCGGTACTGAATTAGACTGGTTCGAAAAATGGAAACAAACCCGTTTGCAATGGCACGAGTCATTGGGTTACGGTTCTGAAAACTATCGTTTCCACGATCATGATAAGTTGGCTCATTATGCCAATGCAGCAACTGATATTGAATACAATATGCCTTTTGGTTTCAAAGAGGTAGAAGGTATTCACTCTCGTACTGACTTTGACTTGTCTCAACACGAAAAATTCTCAGGTAAGAGTATCAAATATTATGACCCTGAATTGAAAGAGTCTTATACTCCTTATGTAGTAGAAACATCGATTGGAGTGGATCGTTTAGTTTTAAGTGTGTTGTTTGGTGCTTATAAAGAAGAAGTACTTGAAAACGGTGAAACTCGTGTACTATTGAAGTTTCCTCCTGCAATGGCTCCGGTTAAGTTGGCCGTATTGCCTTTGGTTCGCAAAGACGGTTTACCCGAAAAAGCACGAGAGATCGTTGATGTTATGAAATTTCACTTCAACTGTCAATACGATGATAAAGACTCTATTGGAAGACGTTATCGTCGTCAGGATGCCATTGGTACACCTTACTGCATTACAGTAGATCATCAAACATTAGAAGATAATTGTGTTACTCTACGTAATAGAGATACGATGGAGCAAGAGCGTATTGCCATTACCGATATAGAAAAAATTGTATCCGAAAAGGTTAGTTTAACTTCTCTCTTGAAATCATTAAATAAAGCATGAAAAAAGTGGTAAAATTTGTATTCCAATCTGTTGTATTAGTTCTCTGTGTGGCTTTTATGTCTTCTTGCTCAGAAACAGAAGAGGTATCACGTTACGAAAATTGGCAGGAACGTAATGAAAGCTTTATTGATTCATTGGCTAATGTTTACGATAGCAAACAAGATCCGGAACTGATGGCTGTTACCAACGACTTTGATAAAAGTAGTCCTAAGATTTACTTTAAGAAAGAGATTAAACAAACGGAAGGAGTCACCCCTCAGTTTAATGATACCATTGTGGTGTATTATCATGGTGTTACTATTTTAGGAGATAAATTCGATGGCAATTTTGATGGAAAAGAGGTTCAAATCAACAATAAACCGGATGTCTTACCTTTGAATGATATGATTCCAGGTTGGGTTTGGAGTCTTCAACACGTACGTGAAGGAGAACGAGTAAAGCTATATATCCCATGGCAAAGTGGATACGGTACTAAAGCGAGTGGTGCGATTCCCGGATATTCAACCTTAATTTTTACCGTTCAAATGGAAAAAGTAGTAAAAAGATAAGTATAAGAAAATGATATATTGAAAAGGAGATGGATTGATTACATCTCCTTTTTTTTGTTGAGAATCATCGGGTTGATTCTTGTAAAATCACCTCTTATTTTACTCCTTGATTTATTCAAAAGGCAACCTTTGTTATAAGTCTTGTAAGTTTGTTTTTTTAGGTCTAGGATCTAACCTCCTTCGGTCCTAGACCGAGCACCCTTCAGTCCTAGACCGATAGACCTCCGATCCTAGACCGACGAACTAAAAAATAAAAAATGATTTATCTCTCTGTTATTTATATGTGTTTTTGATTACAAATTATATACTATAAAGTACTTCCGGCTAGATATATATATGACTAGTCCTAGATAAGCTGTAACGCTTATTCAGGACTAGTCACAATTTGTTTATACTCTATAGCCGAACTTCTTTTAATTAGGCTCTAATCGATTAATAGGCTGTTGCAGATTCAGTATATCTTTCGTTGGGATTACTACTGACGCAACCTCTATCTTCAATGTGTTATGAATATCTTTCGAAGAAGAACCAATAAGGAACTGGTATAATCCTTCATCTACAACCCAAGCGTGTTGACTTTCATCATATGATGCCAAGTCTTCCGTATTCAGAGTAAAGGTAACTGTAGTTGTTTCTCCCGGTTCTATTTTTTTTGTTTTTATGAAATCCTTCAATTCTTTTAGTGGTTTAGCGTAAGATTCGTTTTTAGGAGCAGTAACATAAAGTTGAACTACCTCTTTTCCTGCATATTCTCCAGTGTTTTGGATATCAACCGAAATAATATATTGGTTATTCTCTTGTTTGATGGTTGGGAAACTATAAGTAAATGAAGTATAAGACAACCCAAAACCAAAAGGAAAGGATACTTCTTTCTTGAAGGTATCATAATAGCGATACCCTACATAGATATCTTCCTCATAATTGGTGTAATCCCAGTTTTTTCTTTCGCCTTCTTTCCCTGATCCGGGTTCACCTTCCATTGGGAAGTTTGCAGAAGAAGGTATATTAGTAAGTGAACGAGGGAAAGTCATAGGTAGTTTGCCCGAAGGAGAGACTTTTCCACTGAGAATATCTACCACGCTATTTCCTCCTTCTTGTCCGGCAAGCCAAGAGAGTAGAATGGCATCCGATTTCTTTTCCCAGGAGTCTGTTTCAATAACACCTCCAATATTTAAGATGACAATTACTTTTTTCCCTTTTGCATGGAAAGCCTGATTGATATTTCGCAATAACTCTACCTCATTTTCTTTTAAGAAGAATTCAGAAGAGGTGCGGTCTGCAAACTCACCCGATGAACGTCCAAAGGTTATCAATGCAATATCTGTTTCTGTAGCCCATTGGTTGATTTGGTTTTTAGAAAGGGTTAATTCTTCGGGTAGTATTTCCGGACGGAAAAAGTCCATCTTGCTTTTCTCCCTTTTACTTTCTTTCAGCTTAAACTCCTCAATGTGTTGTTGATATTGGTTTTCCAACTCTTGGTGAAGTTTATATCCTGCACTTTTTAGCGCATCTACTAAAGAGATCGTATAAGCACGATTGACATTACCCGAACCTGTTCCTCCCGCAATGAAATGATAGGAGATAGAGCCAAAGAGTGCTATTTTTTTGATGTTACTAGCTAGAGGAAGGGTCTCTTTTTCGTTTTTTAGCAAAACCATTCCTTCAGTTGCTGCTTGTCTGGAAGTAACGGCGTGACTCTTCAAGTCGGGTTGATTGGAATAGTTATACTTTTTAAAACGAGGCGCTTTTACCACTAAGTTCAAGATGTTCTTGACGTTTCGTTCTAGTACAGATTCATCCAGTAATCCATTTTTTACCCCTTCGTAGATAGTAGCGTATTGTTTTTCAAGTCCGGGTTGAATCATGTCGTTCCCCGCTTGCATTTGAGCTATGGGACTTCTGCCTCCAAACCAATCGGACATCACGACTCCCTCATATCCCCATTCTTCACGCAGTAGTGTAGTGAGGAGTTCCGGGTTTTCAGAGGTGTAAATACCATTCAGGTAGTTGTATGATGACATAGTGGTCCACGGTTGTCCCTCCTTTATAGCTAGCTCAAACCCTTTGAGATAAATCTCTCGTAAGGCACGGGTCGATACACGAGAATCATTATCCATCCGATTGGTCTCTTGATTATTAGCTGCAAAATGTTTAATAGAAGTACCCACTCCGTTTTTTTGAACACCGGAGAGATAAGCCGTAGTTATCTTGCCCGACACAATGGGGTCTTCTGAGAAATATTCAAAGTTTCTTCCACAAAGAGGGTGACGATGAATGTTGAGTGCCGGAGCTAATAAAACATCTACACCATATTCCAGTGCTTCATTACCAATGGTTTCCCCTACTTTGTAGACGAGTTCTTGGTTCCATGTGGAAGATAATAAGTTGCCGATAGGAAAATGAGTACAGAAAAAAGTACCTTCTTCATCATTGCGTGTAGAGGCAATGCGAAGACCCGCCGGGCCGTCAGCCAGCACAATAGATGGTATTCCTAAACGAGGTATGGCATAAGTTATCCCTGCTGCACCGGGGACAATACTTTGGGTTTCCCCCACGACCGCACTATCGCCTGTGACCCCTTCTTGTTCCATACCTGCACCAATAACCATTCGTGCTTTTTCTTCTAAGGTCATCGCTGCAATCACTTCATCAATAGTAGCTTCTCCCAGTTGAGGGGGTTTAGATACACACCCAATAAATAGTGCCATAATTAATAAAAGATTTAGATGCTTGTTTTTCATATTCGCTTTCTTGAGGTTAGTCTAGTGTTGTTTAAAGGTTAAGGAGTAGAAAGGAACTTATTCCCCAAAGAGGTTAATCATATACAGAAATAAACGAACCTCTATTGAAATTTAGTGTTCCTCAATACCTATACAATGTAGCCTTTTTTCAACAATAAACAGCGTATAATATGTTAATTCAATGTGTTGAATAATTTCATAAAGGATGGGAGTAGAAAGGAGGTGGAAAAAGCGATTAGTTATCCTGAAATAAGAAAACTTATTGCATCCCAATAGCTTCTGTATTTTAACGTTAGTGGTATTCTTTTTTGAGCGAGGTGTTTATCGCAATTAGGAACACCTCCATTTGTCATCCGATACTAAAGTATCGATGACAAAAATGGAGGTATAAATGCAGGTGTCAAACTTTCTTTGTATTCTGATTCGTTGGAGATTTAGATTTGAACCCAACGTCTGGAGTTGAAAATAGTGGATTGAATGTCGTAGTATTGAAGCTTAACTGTTATTGTTTCTGCCGATTAGCTATTGCCTCCGAGAGATATCCACCTATTTCTTCTCCCAGTAAGTTGATGGCTTCATCCAAGACTATCTCGCCTATTTCTCTCAATAGTCCTTTTCCTAATTTGTCTTTAGGGTCTAATATATCCAATACCTCAATAGCTGTTTGGTCGCCTTTACTCGCTGCTTTTTTAAAAAGCTCAATAGCCTTGCGGATATCTTTATCCACCCCTTTCCCCATCAAATAGAAATAAGCCAGACGATTGAATGCGGGAGAATATCCTGAATTGCTGGATTCTGTATACCAATAAAATGCTTCCGAGAGGCTTTGCACAGTACCCATACCCAGTTCGTACAATATACCAACACTATTTTGTGCCTCTCCATCACCTTGCTCGGCTGCTACTATATACCAAAATAAGGATCTATTGTAATCTTTTTCTACTCCTTTTCCTTTTAATAACATATAGGCAACACTAACTTGAGCACGTATATATCCTTGTTGTGCCGCCTTATGATACCACTTGAATGCCTCCTGAAAGTTCTGGGGTACTCCAACTCCTCTATTATACATATTGGCCAAGTTATTCTGACCCGTTGCATCATGTAATAGTGCCGTCTCTTTGTAAAGTTCTACCGCCTTTTGTTCGTTCAGTGCTGTGCCTTGCCCTGTTTCATACATAGTGCCAAGATTATTTTTTGCACTCATATGGCCTTGTTCAGCTGCTTGAGAAAACCATTTAAATGCGTTTTCATACGAATGAGCTACTCCTTCTCCAAAGTAGTACATACATCCCACTCTATATTGGGCTTCCATATATCCTTGTTCAGCTGCTTTAGAATACCATTTGAATGCATTTTCATGCGAAGAGGTTACTCCTTCACCAAAGTAGTACATACCCCCTAAATTGCATTGGGCATACATATATCCTCCTTCTGCAGCACTTAGGTATAGATTGAAAGCTGCTTTAAAATCTCTCTCCACCCCTTTTCCCTGTTTATACATCAATCCAAGGTTGTTCTGAGCTTGAAAATTTCCTTTCCGGCTTGCCTTAGTGTACCATTTCACCGCTTCTTCATTACTTTGTGGAACCCCCTGTCCATTGATGTACAAAACAGCAATGTTATATTCAGCATAACCTCCGGTGTCTTCATCAAGAGCCAATTGATATAATTCAAATGCATCGGAATAGTTGCCATTATTGTGGGCTTCTATACCCAAGTCGAAGTTTCTTTGTGCCATAAGATGATTGTTACAGAATTAAAGTGTGTTGTCATATTTATTTTCAAAAGATGGAATTATTTTTTATCCCGGTGTTTTTTCGAGTGATTTTTGAACAGGAATATGAATACTCGAAAATGCATAAATACCATGGTTTCAAATCGTTTGTTGTAAAAGAAAGCTTTATAATAGTCCTTTTTTTATTGCCTCCATGATATTAGCAGGAGCACGTTTTTGCATCAATTCTTTTTTCATAAAATCCATAGCCGGAGCCACGTGTTTGAAAAACTGAAAAAAGCCTTTACAAAGGTAGTTCAGTCCTGCTTCTCCTGTACTAGTCTGAGTAAAACGGTTTTTAGGGCATTCCCCGTTGCATGCAAAAAGGAACTCACACTCTTTGCATTGGGTAGGAAGAGAAGTTTGCTTCATCAATCCAAATTGATTTTGTTTCTCTCCATACATCATCTCCACTAAAGAACTCGTTCGTAGGTTTCCTAGTTTGTATTCAGGAAAAACAAAGTGGTCGCAAGAATAAACATCGCCGTTAAACTCCATAACCCCAGCGTGTCCACACGTTTTGGCCATAGTACAAACACCGGGTTCAACCCCCACCCAATTAGCCAACGTGGAGTCGAATAACTGAATGTAGTAATTCCCTACATCTTTTTTTACCCACTCATCAAAGAGAGCACATAAAAAGTAACCCCATTGCTCCGGTGTTACAGAGAAGTCGGCTAGAGGGGCATCTGCCTGATCTTTAATGTGCGCCAAGTGTCTTCCGTCTTGTCGGGGAACAATACGTTCTACTATGGGAGCAAACTGAATGTAATGACATCCAATGGATTTGAAGAAGTTATAAAACTCCAAGGGATAATCAGCGTTGTAATCATTAACCACTGCCATAGCGTTCCATTGTACATCGTATTTGTTAAGCAGTTCCACCCCTTTCATAACTTTAACAAAAGAAGGTTGTCCGTTTTTATTTCTTCGGTATTCATCGTGAAACTCCTGCGGTCCATCGATAGAGACACCTACTAGCCAGTTGTTCTCTTTTAAAAACTTACACCATTCTTCTGTAATTAAGGTTCCATTAGTTTGTATGGCATTATCAATCTTGCGACCTCTGGCATATCTCTTCTGTAGCTCTAGTGCTCTTCTATAAAAAGAGAGTGGACGCATAAAGGTTTCTCCTCCATGCCACGTAAATAACACATCGCCCATTGTTTGTGATTCAATATATTCACGGGTAAAAGACTCCAATAATTCTTCACTCATAATGTGCTTGGGTACATCATCATAGAGCTTTGCTTTCTCTAAGTAATAGCAGTAGTCACAAGCTAGATTACAGTGTCCGCCAATGGGCTTTAGCATCACATAAAGAGGTTTAGCAAAAGGAGCAACAGTAGTCATTGTCTTTATTCGTTTAGAGTGTATCTAGTGAGAAGTTTGAATTGATATGTAAAATACAAAGAATCCGATGAATGTAGCATTAATTTAGCTTTGAATCGTTTCGAATCAGTTAATTAGAGCTATTCTTCATAAAGAAGATAGGGTTTGCGTTGTTCTTTAAAATGTTCCACATCTTTTTGCCATCGGGCTTGAATCTCTTCGGCAGTAGCTCCACTAGTAATCATTGGACGCACATAATCCACGCCAATGAGTAGATTGAATAGGGCATTGAAAAATCGGTCTTCGTTTTTTAATTGCTGATAACAATGAATTAAGTAAGACAAATCAATCTTTTTGCTTCTGGCTACTTTCTCGTTTAAGGTGGTTAAATTATAACCAAAACAACGTTGATTGAGTAGAGGTGGATTCTTGGCTCCGGGTCTGCTTTTAGGGATAAAACTATAAGGTGCATTGGTTAGCTTGGGATGACCAAAGACTTGAAACGGAAAAGGAGTGCCTCGTCCTACACTAACAGGGGTACCTTCAAAGTAACAGAGTGAGGGATAGAGATAGATTGCTTTATTATTGGGCAGATTGGGTGATGGAGGCACGGGAAGTATATACTCTGTTTGATGCGTATAATTTAGGCAAGGAATCACCTGAAGCTTACAGATTCTTCCCTGGGATAACCATTTCTCACCGTTAATCATTAAAGCCAATTCACCGAGAGTCATACCATGAACAATGGGGATGGGGAGAGCACCTACACCGGAATAGAATTTTTTCTGTAAAATGGGGCCATCTACATAATGGCCATTGGGGTTGGGGCGATCCAACACAAGGACCTCTTTGTTGTATTCTGCACAAACATCCATCAATTTAAGCATTGCAATGTAGTAGGTGTAGTAACGAAGTCCCACGTCTTGTATATCTACCACTAAGATATCGAATTGAGCAACAGAGGAGGCACTTGGTTTTTTGTGTTTACCATCGTAAAGCGATAGCAAGGGGATACCGGTTTTTTCGTCTTTGCTTGTTTTTACTTGCTCTCCGGCATCTGCAGTGCCTCTAAAACCGTGTTCAGGAGAAAAAGCGGCAACAACATTTATTTTTTCTTCCAGTAAGAAATCCAGCAGATGCTGTTTCCGAATGAGGCTCGTATGATTCCCAAGGAGAGCCACTCGTTTGTTTTGTAACTTGGGGAGATATTTCTGAGGTTGTTCTGCACCAACCACCACCGAATTAGTGGCGTGGATATGCAGAGTAAAGAGAAAGAGCAGAAAGAGTGGAATAAACAGTCTGAAACGCATAACAAAAAGTTTTTTGTGTAGAAATAAAAAAAGCAGTGAGTTGTAACTACTTCACTGCTTAAATATATTAAAAGAAACGTATATCTACGTTATTAAATATCTTTTTCATTTATTAGGTACTCAGCAATTTGAACCGCATTGAGTGCCGCTCCTTTTTTTATTTGGTCGCCCACAGTCCAGAAAGTCAGTCCTCTTTCATTGGTTAAATCCTTACGTATTCTTCCAACATAAACAGGGTCTTTACCCGATACAAAGAAAGGCATAGGATAATCTTTTGCATCCGGATTATCTTGAAGGATTAGTCCCTCTCCATTGGTGAATGCCTCACGAGCCTCATCCAAAGAAATAGGACGTTCGGTTTCTACCCATATGGCTTCTGAGTGCGCTCTTAATGTAGGAACACGAATGCAAGTAGCACTAACTTTAATATCCGAGTGCATAATTTTGCGGGTTTCGTGATACATTTTCATCTCCTCTTTGGTATATCCGTTATCAGTAAACACATCAATCTGAGGAATTAAGTTAAAGGCCAGTTGATAAGCAAACTTGTCAACAGTAACCGGCTCATCAGCTAAGAATTCACGAGACTGAGTATATAACTCATCCATTGCAGTAGCACCCGCACCACTCGCCGCTTGATAAGTAGCTACGTGTACCGTTTGAATAGGTGATAAGTCGTTAATTGCTTTTAGTGCAACTACCATTTGAGTTGTTGTACAGTTGGGATTGGCAATCACATTTCTTGGCCTATTTTTTGCATCAGCAGCATTCACTTCCGGAACAACTAAAGGTACATCCTCATCCATACGGAAAGCACTGGAGTTATCAATCATAATGGTACCGTGCTTGGTTATGGTTTTTTCATATTCTAGTGAGATACTTCCTCCGGCAGAAACAAAAGCAATGGCAATGTCTTTAAAGTCATCGTTGTGCTTAAGCTCTTTTACCTCTATCTCTTTTCCCTTAAATAGGTATTTATTTCCAGCACTTCGTTTTGATCCAAAAAGGATTAATTCGGTTAGTGGAAAGTTTCTTTCTTCTAAAATATGCAGAAACTCTTGTCCTACAGCTCCACTTACGCCAACAATTGCTACTCTCATCTTCTTTTTCTGATTTTAAGTGAATTAATGCAAATAATAAAATAGACAATATTATATTTAATAGTTGTCTTTGCTTGACAAAAATAGAACAAAATGGGATATCTTTGTGTACAAAATCTGTATTTTTCTTGATTAGCAATACTAAATAGAAGAAAATATGGTCTTGATCTTAAGTTTATCTCAACGAAACATTAAAATTGACTGTTATGCTTAACTTTATCTTCGGGCTAAACATTGACCTTCCTATAACCAGCACGACCTGGATTTTTTTTCTTGTTTTAATGATTATTCTTTTTGCTCCTATTCTACTTGATCGACTTCGTATACCTCATATCATTGGTATGATTTTAGCAGGTGTGGTGATTGGTGAGTTTGGATTCAATATATTAGAGCGTGATAGTAGTTTTGAGCTTTTTGGAAAAGTTGGATTATATTACATCATGTTCTTAGGTGGTTTGGAAATGGATATGGAGGACTTCAAAACCAACCGTACACGTACCATTGTTTTTGGTTTACTTACCTTTTCCATACCTATGATACTGGGAACCTGGAGTAGTACCGCTGTCTTGGGTTATAGTTTGGTGACTTCTATTTTGTTAGCTAGTATGTATGCTTCACACACTTTGATAGCCTATCCCATAGTCAGTCGCTATGGTCTGTCCCGTTTGCGTAGCGTAAGTATATCGGTTGGGGCTACAGCCATAACGGTAGCATTGGCATTATTGATATTGGCTGTCATTGCCGGTATGTATCGTGATGAGGTGGATCAGTGGTTTTGGATTTTCATGATTATCAAAGTGATTATAGTGATTTTTATCATTATCTATGTTTTTCCACGCATTGCTCGTTGGTTCTTCCGTAAGTATGATGATAATATTATGCAGTTCATCTTTGTTTTGGCCTTGGTCTTTTTAGGAGGTGGATTGTTTGAAGCTGCAGGGCTGGAAGGTATTTTAGGTGCTTTTATGGTGGGGCTAGTTCTCAATCGCCTAATACCAAACCTATCTCCTTTGATGAATAGGGTAGAATTTGTAGGTAATGCTTTATTTATTCCTTACTTTCTTATCGGTGTGGGGATGATCATAGATATTCGGACGGTCTTCCAAGGAGGAGAGGCGCTAAAAGTAGCGATTGTGATGACTGTAGTGGCTACGTTCTCCAAGTGGTTAGCTGCATTTATTACACAAAAGGTATACCGTATGCAACCGGAAGAGCGAACGATGATGTTTGGATTGAGTAATGCACAGGCTGCCGCTACGTTGGCTGCTGTTTTGGTGGGGAATAGTATTGAGGTATCACCCGGTGTACTTTTGCTGAATGATGATGTGTTGAATGGTACTGTGGTGATGATTTTGTTTACCTGTATCATCAGTTCTGTAATGACCGAACGTGCAGCACGAAAGTTTGCCTTAAAGGAAGATTTTACAGATATAGAAAGTAAACCCAAGGAGGTTGAAAATATACTTATCCCTGTAGCTAATCCCGATACCATAGAATATCTGATGAACATGGCTTTGGTGATGAAAGACAGTAAGCGCAAAAATGGCTTGATTGCACTCAATGTAATTAATGATGATGTAGAATCGGAATCAAAGAAAGCTCAGGGAAAACGTCAATTGGCACGAGCTGCTTCCATTGGTGCTGCAGTCGATGTGAAAGTTGAAACCGTTGCCCGTTTCGATTTGAATATTACTTCGGGCATCTTACACACGTTGCAAGAGTATAATGCATCCGAAATAATTATAGGGTTACACCGCAAAGCTAATTTAATGGATTCTTTTTTGGGTACGATGACTGAGAACCTATTAAAAGCTACACGTCGTCAATTAATGATTGTGAAATGTTTAATACCGGTCAATACCTTACGACGTATTGTAGTAGCTGTTCCCAGTAAGGCTGAATTTGAACCCGGTTTTTCCAAATGGGTGGAACGTATTTGCCGAATGGGAAGAAACTTAAGCTGTAAAATCTATTTCCATGTACATGCTGAGACGATGCCTTACCTTAAAGGTTATGTGGATAAAAACTATCCGAGTATTCGGGTAGAGTATATTGATTTCCCTGATTGGGATGATTTACTCCTACTATCCAGTGAAGTGAATCACGATCATTTATTAGTAGTTGTTAGTGCTCGTCGGGGATACATATCTTTTAAACCCTCATTCGACCGATTGCCTATGCAGCTGATGAAATACTTCAACGAGAATAGTTTTATCGTAGTGTATCCTGATCAGCATGGGGAAAGCATGGATGAGATTAGTTTCTCTGAGCCTCGTCGCCACGCTAAAGTACAGCAATACACCAACTTGTTAGTTGGGCTCAATAAGCTTTTTAATAATAAGAAAAAATAGAGATATCGAATGAAGATACAGTTAGAGGGAATAACAAAGAGTTTTGGTAATCTAAAAGTATTAAAGGGAATAGATCTTTCCGTATCCAAAGGCGAGATTGTGAGTATCGTTGGTCCTAGTGGAGCTGGTAAGACTACTTTGTTACAAATCATAGGCACTTTAGATCGTCCGGATGAAGGGCGCATCATTATTGATGGTATACCGGTTCACGAATTGAATGAAAAAGCTCTTTCTGCTTTTAGAAATCAACACATTGGATTTGTTTTTCAGTTTCATCAATTGTTACCTGAATTCACAGCTTTGGAAAATGTAATGATTCCTGCACTCATTGGAGGAAAAAGCAAGGGGGAGGCTTTGAAACAATCGGAAGAAACGCTTTCTTTATTAGGTCTTTCAGAACGTCTTCAGCATAAACCCAATGAGCTTTCCGGTGGGGAGAAACAACGGGTGGCTGTGGCTCGTGCATTGATCAATAATCCCTCTGTTGTTTTGGCTGACGAACCTTCGGGGAGTTTGGATTCTCAGAATAAAGAAGAATTGCATCAACTCTTTTTTGATCTTCGCAAGGAGCTTGGACAGACCTTTGTTATTGTTACTCACGATGAGAGCTTGGCCAAACAAACGGATAGAAGTATTCACCTCATTGATGGTGTTGTCCAACCTTAATTCATCTTATCTTTATTCATAACAGACGTAATGCGATAAGCGCTTTAAGTCATTGGGTGTAAACTCTTCGTACAGAGAGAAAACTTTCAATGTCTTAATTTGTCCTTTCCTTTTTTTATATTCAGTAATGATTTTTGCTTGATAAAAATTGAGGTACGGATGAGCTTTTAGTCGGTTTAACCCCACTTTGTTGATGTTTAATTTATGAATATCCTGTTCGTCAACGGTGAACCATTTGCTTAAAGAATCTGCTTTTAGGTGAATTTCTTTCAATTGATTAATAGAGTAATATCCTCCTAATTGATTTTTGTAATTCACAATGCGATTGGCTATGTAGCTACCTATACCCGGAATTTTTTTAAGTAGAGTGGTATCTGCTTTATTCAGGTTTATGACAGTTACTGAATCGAATTTCTCCAATTGGAAGGGCGTAGATACAGTAGCTAGCGTATGGGAATCAATAAGGCTAAATGCTGATTTGTTGCGTTTTACTTTGGGAGTAATCACAAGGTAAGGTTCAAGGATTCGATAGTTAGTTGGGGTCAGTCCATAGAGTTTTTGAAAAGCCTCTTTGTTTTGAAAATAGCCACCTTTTTCTCTGTATTTTAATAGATTACTTATCATCCAATGTGGCATACCTAAAGCTTGCAACGTAGTGGAGTCTGCCTGATTAGGGTCAAAAGGGAAAAGATTTTCTGGCTGAAAAGAAAAAGGAATATTCCTTTTTCTTTTTTTATGAGCTGTTTGTTGTTTCTTCTGAATGGAAGTCATTAATTGCTTGTATTCCTCTTCAATGTCTTTATCATTTTCCTCTAAGGTGTGTGAGGTTTGAAAGGAGTCAACCGCTAAATTGGCTATCAGTAAAAAGACAAGAAGTACAGAAAGAATAAGAAGTCCTAGTTTTTGTTGTTTAGGTATATATAGTAAGTCTCTCCACATTAATTTAAGAAATTCAATAGTCCAAATTCATTCATAAAGATAAGTGAAATCCCTATGGGAGCCACAAACTTTAATAGAAAAATAAGAACTTTGAATAGTGGGGCTTTAATGGTATTGCCATTACTTAATTCATCCCAAACAATTTTCTTGTCCAGATACCAGGCAACAAAGATTGAGGTGAATAATCCACTGGTAGGTAACAATATTTTAGCCGTAAGGAAGTCCAATCCCTCAAAGAAGTTTAATCCAAGTATTTTCAGATTATCGAATGCGCCTAAGGAGAGAGAAGCAAATAGCCCTACTACAAAACAACAAGCAGTAACAATACGAGCAGCTCGACCTCTTGTAAACTTAAATTCTTCGTGTAGATAGGCTGTTACCACCTCGTGCAGAGAAATAGTTGAGGTGAGAGCAGCTAGAGCCAGTAATACATAAAAAAGAACAGAGGTAACATAGGCTATGAGAGGGTAATTTCCAAAAGCTTGTTGAAAAACATTGGGTAACGTAATAAAAACCAAGCTAGGTCCGGCATCCGGTTGAATGCCCACTGCAAAGGCTGCCGGAAAAATCATTAATCCGGCTAAAATAGCAACAAAAGAGTCAATAATGCCAACACTAAATGCTGTTTGTGTTAAGTTGGTTTTCTTTGAAAAATAAGAAGCATAAGTACAAAGACATCCCATTCCCAGACTTAATGAGTAGAAAGCCTGTCCTAACGCAGCCAGTATTAGATCTCCATTTATTTGACTCAAATCGGGTTTGAAAAGGAAAGCAATTCCTTTTTCTGATCCCGGTAAGCTAACGGAACATATAACTAGTATAATTAACAAGATGAAAAGTGCGGGCATCAATATTTTCGATGCTTTCTCTATTCCTTTTTCTACCCCTTTTACAATGATAAAGTGAGTTCCTAAGAGGAAAGCCAATAACCAAAGAATAGGACGCCAGGAACTTGTGGAAAACTGATTGAATGAGGCGATGAAGTCGCTGGCTTGTTGTCCTTGGAATTGGTTGAATACTGCCTGAACAAAATACTCCAAGGTCCATCCAGCCACAACAGCATAATAACCTAGAATCAGTCCTCCGGTTAAAACGCTGATGCGTCCCACCCATTTCCAATTGGTTTTGGGAGCTAGTTTTTGATAAGCTCCTGCTGTGTTGGCTCTGGCTCGGCGACCAATGATGAATTCGGCTATCATTACAGGTAACCCCAAAAGTAAAATGCAGCAGATATAAACCAAAATAAATGTTCCACCGCCGTGATTCCCTGCTTCAAACGGGAATCGCCAAATATTCCCCAGTCCTACAGCAGAGCCTGCCGAGGCTAATACAATACCTATCTTACTTCCAAAGTTCGCTCTGTTATTTCGACTCATTATTTTGTTGTAAACTTTTAAATCGTTATTAAAGTGCCGCAAAGATAGAGAAAATTCTTTAATTTGGGGGTTAAAACTTCTAAATGCATTAAAAGTATGTCGCTAACTAAATATCCTTTTCTCTCCGCCATTGCTCTTTTATTGTTGATTTATCTCTCTTTTTTTAAGCCTCCCTCAGTGAAAGAACCGCTTTTTTTTGAGCATCTAGATAAATTGGTGCATTTCATAATGTATTGTGGTGTAGCTAGTGCTTTGTGGTTTGACTATTTGCGCACACATACTAATCAAATGCAAAAGGGTTACCTCATTGCTTTTCTCTTTCCTATTCTACTGGGAGGTGTTTTTGAATTACTCCAAGAGTATCTGACTACTTATCGGGGAGGGGAGTGGCTCGATTTTTTAGCCAATACGTTAGGTGTTATGGGTGCATTACTAGTTGCTCGGTATGTATTGCGACCTCTGCTGAATAAATATGAGTTTTTAAGAGCAGACGCTATAATCAAAAAATAACTGGTTTGAAGAGATAGTCAAATTGTTTCTATTCTTCAACTCATTTGACCAAGAAGTTCTGTTATAAGCGCTTATTAGGTGGATTGATTCCTTGTTTGGTTTGTTTTTGCAATCGCTAAGTGTTTATTTTGTTGATTTTTATATATATATTTAGAATTAAATAAGTGACAATCATTAACTAAGAATAATCGCTATGAAATTATTAACTCCTGTATGGATGTGGAAAAGTAAGAATGAGCATCTTAGCAAAATATATGAAAAGATTTCGCTTAAAGCGGTAAAAAAAACAACAGATGATAAGTCACTGGTTAAAATAGCTGCGGAAGCCAGTTCGTATGTGGTTAGAGAGGCTGCACTTCAGGCAATAACCAATCCTTCTCTTTTTGTTGATGTTGCCAAAAACCACTCTTTCACAGACGAGATACGTCTTGCTGCAGCAAAAAGAATAGAAAATCAAGTAGATATTTATTTTGTCTTAAGGGCGTTTAATAAGGAGAGTTATTTGCTTAAAGAGATAATGCGTTTATTAATTGATGAAAAATTGCTTACTAAGATCGTTTGCGACCCTAGCCAAAAGTTTCAGCAGGCACTGGCTTTAAGACAAATAACTAGTCAATCCCTCTTGGAATATATATTTGAACACAATAAGGACAGTACACTTTCTCCTTACGTTGTAGAAAAGTTAACAAACCAGTCTATCTTAGCTGAAATAGTCGAAACGCATCGCTCTCAAGACGTGAGGAAAATCGCCGTAAAAAAGATAATCAATCAAGCCTCTTTAGCTCATATTGTTCAAACCAATAGTTTGAATGAGATACGTTTCATAGCTTTGCGAAAAATCAGTGAAGAGTCTCAAAATCTTCTGGCTGATATTGCCCAGACAAATACCCTTGAATACATACGTAAAGATGCAGTTAAGAAACTGACTAACCCAACTGTTCTGGCGAGTGTTGCCAAAAACGATCTTTCGTCAATGGTGCGTTATGCTGCAATTGAAAAATTAACTGATGAGGCTTGTTTAAGGTGCATTGCTCAGGAGGATGCTGAGGATACTAATCGTGCACTAGCTGTTGGAAAATTAACCGACCAAACTCTCCTAGGACATATTTTGCAGGCAGATTCTTCTGCCAATGTACGAAGTGTTGCTGCTCTTCGTATCAACGATAATCAATATTTCAAGTTGAGATGTAAGGAAAATGTACACGATTGGGCGCCGATGGAAGGATGTAAAAAGGTTTGTACTCAATGCGGGGTACAAGCGTATAATCATTCTTATGCTCAGATTGGGTCTAGATTTTCAGGGCGTTCCGATGAAGAAATCTATACCACTGAATATTGCTGTTCCAAATGTGGACATAGAGGTGAAACACAAACTGGAGCAGGTGTTTGGGTTGACGATTATGATACGCGAGAGGAGGGTGTTCTTTCCGAGTGAACAAATGAGCAGCCTCATTATGTAAAATGAATCAAAGGTTATTGATCAGTGATGTGTTTTAGTACACTTTATTCTTGTTTGTCAAATGGGTAAGAGGTCTTTTCTTTTTCTATGATTTCCTGAATAATTTGGGAAACCGCTTGATCTGCATAATGAAAAATATCCTGCACACTTACCTTGTGTTGAGTGCATAACTGATCTAGAGAAACTATTATTAACTGCTCTTCGGCTATGTTTACCAATTGGTCGTAAGTCATTGATGCTCTGGTTTTTCTTCTTTTCCCTTCCCAATGAAAAGGAGCAACAGCTACTATCGTGAATTTTTTATTCTTTTGAATGAGTAATTTCGTTAATCTAGTTACCAATCCAAAAGTTGTTGAACCACCTAACCCACAAACTAAAAAATAATGTACCTGAGGTTCAAGTAACTCCTCAAATACACTGAGGTTCCTATTGAATATCTCCTCGGTTATTTCGTAGTTGCCCAAGCCAGGTTCTATACCTATGAGTAGGTGCTTATTCTCTATATCTACCTGCTTAAATGTATCTATGTTAGAACCCAGAAAATACAGATTTTTCGGATCAATACCTTGTGATACAATAGTGCGTCCCATTTGTACTCCGGCACTTCCTAGTACAATAACCCTGTGTTCTTCCATCTTCTTTCAGTTTGTATTGCTATTTATTAACTATTAAAATAACGCTTATTTTGATGTTGGGCAAGTAAGTAAAGCTGTTTTTCTATAAAGTATTTGTAGTCTTGTTTTCTTTTATGGTGTATAGCTACTCTTTACCTTTGCTTTATAGACGATAGGTGTGATAAAAAGAGGTCTTATTGAACGAAATATTGTTACAGTTTGGGGTGGAAATCCTGTTGTTTCAATAAGTGTGTTTCATGGCGTAGAAAGTTATTTTAGTCGGTCTAGGTCAAAAGGGTCGTCGGTCTAGGAGATAACATCCTTCGGTCTAGGACCGACAGGTATTCGGTCCTAGACCTGCTGTCTTACTGTTATGGAAAAGAGAAAAAAGGGACAGTTCTTGATTGGAAAAATAGTTACAATTGGGGTATTGCCTTTTCTAAATGCACACTGCGAGACCCTTTAATTAGTATGGTTTTATTTTTAAGAGGATGAGCTTGTAAGTATTTCACTAACTCTTCTGCACTTTGAAATGTACGATAAGGAGAATTGACTTCGGTGTATGTCTTCCCTACAAGAAACACCTCTTCAAACGCTGTGCTTTTAATGAGTTCTACTATTCTTTGATGCTCTTCTTTGCGAATAACACCCAGTTCACCCATCTCTCCCAAGATAACTACTTTGTTCTTGCTATCCATCTCTATGAAATTTTGAAGAGAAGCTTGCATGCTGGTGGGGTTAGCATTGTATGCATCGATGATGAGTGTATTATATGCCGTTTTTTGTAATTGTGAACGGTTGTTTTGTGGCACATAGTTACTTAATGCCCGATTGATGTCTAAATGTGGGATTTTGAAATAATATCCTATACATACTGCTGCCAATAAGTTGGGCAAATTATAGCTCCCTATGAGTTGAGTTTGTACCTCTTGAAAGTGTTCACTCTCTTGCGTTTTCCATTTAAAGCTAACATAAGGATCTAAAGCAGAAATCCCTCCTGTTATATCTCCATTAGCTGAACTACCATAAGTAAACTGCCCCAATTTTTTATTTGTACATAATTCTTCCAGTATTTCATCGTCAGCATTTCTGAAAATAAAACCCTCTTTTTGTTGAGCAATATAGGTGTATAGTTCCTCTTTGGTGGCTTTTACTCCCTCAAGTGAGCCAAAACCTTCTATGTGTGCTTTGCCTATGTTAGTTATTAATCCAAAAGTGGGTTCTGCAATTTCCACCAACTCTTGAATGTCCCCTTTATGACTAGCTCCCATTTCAATAATTGCAAATTGGTGTTGGGGTGTTAATCGTAGAAGAGTTAAAGGAACTCCAATTTGGTTATTCAGATTACCTTGCGTAAATAGTACAGAAAAATGAGTACTAAGAACTGCTGCCAGAAGCTCTTTAGTCGTAGTTTTACCATTGGTTCCGGTAATACCCAAAACCGGAATGTTGAATTGCTTCCGATGATGGTTTGCCAGTTGTTGTAAGGTGGTTAAACAATTCTCTGTCCAGATGTAACGAGCATCGTTCTGCTTATAATAGATGGGGTCGTCGACTACCACATAAGCACAACCGTTGGATAAGGCTTTTTCTGCATAAGCATTGCCGTTAAAGGATTCTCCTCGTAAGGCAAAGAAAAGAGACTGATCTTTGCAGTCTCTACTATCTGTTGTAACCTCAGAACACGATAAGAAAATGGTGTATAATGAAGAAATATGCATAATTCTTAGAATTTCTTATACAAAGATAATCGATAATCTTCTAATAGAACGATATTTTATTTACATTTGTAGATGTCGTCCAAATAGAACAAGCTATGAAATTAGAAATACCACATACGTTAAATGTAAAAGGTCAACTATTAGATTTATCTACCCCAAAAGTAATGGGTATTTTAAATATTACTCCTGATTCTTTTTATGAAGGGAGCAGAAAAAATAGTGATGAAGAAATAGTGAATCGTGTAAAACAAATCATCGATGAAGGTGGGAGTATTATCGATATAGGTGCTTATTCTTCACGCTCCAATGCAGAAGATGTTTCTGTTGAAGATGAGATGAAGCGTTTGAAAAATGCTTTTCGTCTAATTGAAGCTAATTTCTCTTCACTCTCACCTGTTTTGTCTGTAGATACTTTTAGAGCAGATGTAGCTAAGATGTGTGTTGAGGAGTATGGGGTGAGTGTGATTAATGATATTTCTGGAGGTACATTAGATGCTAAGATGTTTGAAACTGTAGGAAAATTAAATGTTCCTTATGTTTTAATGCATATGAAAGGTAACCCTCAAACGATGCAAAAAGATCCATTCTATGAGCATTTAGTAAGAGATATATTTCTTTACTTTGCTGATAAAATTGCTAAACTACGCGATTTAGGAGTTAATGATATTATTCTTGATCCCGGGTTTGGTTTTGCTAAAAGTTTGGCTCATAACTATGAATTACTCAATTCCATAGCTGATTTTGCTATCTTTGATTTACCGGTGTTGATTGGTATATCGAGGAAATCTATGATTTATCAGTTGTTGGATATAACACCTGCAGAAGCATTGAATGGTACTACAGTTTTAAATACGATTGCCTTACAGCAAAAAGCGAATATCCTTCGAGTACACGATGTAAAGGAGGCTATGGAGGCTATTGAAATTGTAGAGACCATGAAGCAAGCTAAACGATAATATAAAATATAAGAGCTGTGTTTTTTGATTTTGGAATAAAAGATTTTTTAGACATACTCTCTGTTGCTTTGCTTTTATACTATACGTATAAATTGATGAAGTCTTCGGGTTCCATTAATGTATTTGTTGGAATCTTAGTCTTTGTTTTGATTTGGATTGTGGTGTCCTATGTGTTAGAAATGCGCTTACTAGGCTCAATCTTTGATATGCTGGTCAGTGTAGGTGCTATAGCTCTTATTGTTTTGTTTCAAGATGAAATTCGTCGTTTCTTACTTACCTTGGGTTCTCATCGTCATGCCCGATCTTTATTTCACTTTTTCACAGGAAATGGAAAGACAGAAGCTAAGGAGAGTGAATATATGCCTATTGTGATGGCTTGTTTAAGTATGAGTAAACAGAAAGTAGGGGCTTTAATTGTCATTGAGCGTATGTTTCCCTTGGATGATATAGTACAAACGGGGGAAGAGTTGAATGCCAACATCAACCAGCGTTTAATAGAAAATATCTTCTTTAAAAACAGTCCTTTACACGACGGAGCAATGATTATTAGTAAGAAACGAATCAAAGCAGCGGGTTGTATTTTACCCGTTTCCCATAGCCAAAACATACCCAAAGATTTTGGCTTAAGGCATCGGGCGGCAATGGGAATCTCTCAGGAGTCGGATGCTTGTGCCATTATTGTTTCCGAAGAAACCGGCTATATATCGGCAGCTAATCAAGGTCGCTTCCATATCAATATTAATGCAGAAGAGTTAGAGGGATTAATCTCAGAACGTAGCATGTAATTTTAGTTTAACATTAAACTCATATAAGGGTTTAGTGGGGTGAAAAGCTCTTCAGTAAGTTGAACCAGCGATTTTTCTTCTATACCTTCTTTTCTTTCTTCTTTTAAACAGACTCCATTTCGAATGAGGTAATACCCCTCATTTTCTGTAATTAATGCGTCTGTTAAGTTAAAGTGAGTCTCCAATAGAGGATGAGCTTGTGCATAATGATCTAAAACTTGTTTTACATCTATCAGACGTAACATCCCCAATGGGACACCTTCCTCTTTTTTTACCGATTGGGTGATTTGAATTTCATCTGTTCCTTGCTGAAACAGATAATGAAGAATTTCACATTTCGCCTCCTCTGAGTCTGCTAGTAACTCATTGATGTAAGTGGTTCTTCCTTTTTTCCACACTACAGCTGTTGCTGCTATGCCTTTTTCTTTGATTACAGAAACCAATTGTCCTTTTACCAGCGCCAGATCGGCTAGAATGACCTTAAAATCTTCTTCAGGATGTAAAATAGCCACTTGTTTTTTACTTAGTTTCTCTTGGATGTAATTATGAACCTCGCAGTTGTATTCGCTGTCCACCTGAATGGTGAATTCTCTAGTAGGTACAAAGTTGAAGTCGGTTCTTTTAAGAAGGTATGTTCTGGCATAGAAAACGGTAGCATATCCACTTTTTTGATAGTAGTTAAATAGCCAAGGCTCGGCAGGAATCAAAATAGATAGAGGAGTTCCTTGTTGTTTCATCTGTAGAAATGTTTTCAACAATAACTGCTTCATTATCCCTTGATTACGATGTTCCGGAAAAGTAGCTGCTCCGGAAATGTAACCCGAATCCAATTTATTTTTGTAAAAAGTTATTGGATAAGGTAAAAGTTGCAGTGCAGCCGTTACTTTATCATCCTTAAGTATCGCTATGTTTCGGTCCTCTGAATAGCGATAAGTAAAATATAAATCGGAAAACTCGGAGCTATCATTGAAACAACAATCCCAAAGTTCTCTGACTTGTTTTTTTATGGAGTTCTTCCTTACCATTCCAATTCATCTATTGCGTTACTTTGTAAGGAGACAATGTACTTATCCAATATAATTGTTGGGTTGTACGATAGTTTAGCTTTTCGTAAGCCGGGAATTCCCAAGTCTTCCTCACGGTTAATGTAGGTAAACTGTTCGGGTACATAGTTTGCAAACTCCCTGTTTATCATTGCATAAGCCCCTTCAATTCTAGAGTCAGCTTTTTCAACGTGCGTACCAAAGGTATCCCCATTAATAGGCATCCCATAGGTAAAGGCCACAATTTCGCCTTCAGCATAGAGCATGCCACCCATTAAACCCAACTCGTGAAAATGAGTTAAACCATAGATAATAGCCTGCCTCTCATTTCCGGTTCCTTCGTGTTTATCGCACTCATTTTGCTTACACCACTCTCCTTCAAAATAGATGCACGTTTCAATGTGTTCAGGGGTAGTAATAGGAATAAACTCATAATTAGTATGAGTTTTTAGAAAACGATTGACAAAATTTCTTTTTTGCTGGAATTTTCGTCCGGGCAATTTAGCTAGATTCTCTCTTAGATAGATATAATCCGCATAGTTGCGTTCAATCGTATAAGCAAAAGTATGAGGCATAATTTCTTCTAGCTCTTCCCTCATCTCCGAACTTACCCCTAGCATAACAAAAGGTTCTCCTTCTTTTTTAGCATCTTTCACCATAAGCTTAACCACCTTTTTAAGGTTCCCTTGACCTACGGGCATCATATAGGCTAATTTATCATGAGCCCAAAATTTAAAAACAACAAATCCATCAATTTCAGCAAATTGAGTGTCATATAAAAAACGCCAAGAACATAAGTTCGAGAAAGATAAGTCGCAATTTCGTCGGTTGCTACTTTGAGTATAGCCTGTTATTATATCTCTGTCTTGTAAAGTAATATCTTTAAAATTAAGCATCTTTTAGTCTCATTTATTTAATTCAATATGCATAACAACAATAACTCCTTTTTGTTATGATAAAGTGAAAAATAGTATTCTTTTTAGTTTATATTAATTTTTACAGCCTATAAAATCAAACATTCGTAAAAAACAGAAAATATAATGAATATTGCAATGTGGATATAGCAATATTCATTATATTTGTAGGGATCAATCATTTCGAGCAAATTATATAATCAACTTAAATAAGAAAGAAAAATGGGGTTAATTACACAACTCGTTGAGACAGCTAAAGAAACTCCTCAGCGCATTGTTCTTCCGGAAGGAACAGAAGAGAGAACGTTAAGAGCTGCAAACCTTGTACTTACAGAAGGTGTTGCTGAGTTAATTTTAATAGGAAATCCACAGGAGATTGAACAAGCGGCGGAGAAGTTGGGTATTGGGAATATAAATAAAGCAACCATTATTGATCCTGATAACCATCCAAAGCAAGAAGAGTATGCTGAGTTACTTACTGAGTTGAGGAAAGCGAAGGGAATGACGATTGAAACAGCAAGAAAAGTAGTAAAAGACCCTCTATATTTAGGTTGTTTAATTGTGAAAAGTGGTGATGGTGATGGTCTGTTAGCTGGTGCTCGAAGCTTGACTAGCGATGTGTTGCGCCCGGCCTTACAAATAATTCGCACTCAACCCGGAATTACTTGTGTTTCGGGTGCTATGTTATTATTGACCAAAGCTCCTGAATATGGTGTTAATGGACGTCTAATTATGGGAGATGTGGCGGTAACACCTCGTCCAACTGCGGATGAATTAGCACAAATCGCCATTTGTTCAGCCCAAACTGCGAAAGCAGTAGCAGGTATTGAGGAGCCTAAAGTTGCTTTGCTTAGCTTCTCAACTAAAGGATCGGCCAAACATGAGGAGGTTGATAAAGTCGTTGAGGCCGTAAAGCGAACCAAAGAATTAGCTCCTGAATTGGCTGTGGATGGTGAATTGCAAGCTGATGCTGCACTAGTTCCATCTATTGGAGAGAGTAAGGCTCCAGGATCTGAGATAGCAGGTAAAGCCAACGTATTGATAGTTCCTAATCTTGAAGTTGGAAATATTGGTTATAAATTAGTTCAACGCCTAGGTAATGCTGAGGCCATTGGTCCTATTCTACAAGGCATTGCATCACCGGTTAACGACTTATCTCGTGGCTGTTCGGTGGATGATATTTATACCATGATAGCTATTACAGCCAATCAAGCCATTTGTCAAAAACAACAAAATAAATAATACAATGAAAATATTAGTATTGAACTGTGGCAGTTCATCCATAAAATACAAACTGTTCGAAATGGACAGTAAAGAAGTTGTTGCACAAGGTGGAATAGAGAAAATTGGACTGAATGGCTCTTTTTTGAAATTCAAATTTAACGGAGAAAACGTAATTATAGAAGATGCTATTCCGGAGCATACCAAAGGAATTCAATTGATTCTGGATACCTTGGTTTCGTCTGAATATGGTTGTCTTCAGTCTTTAGATGAAATTACAGCTGTAGGACATCGATTAGTGCATGGAGGAGAGAAATTTAATTCTTCCGTTTTAATTACTGACGAAGTTATCAAAGAGGTAGAAGAGTGTTCTGACTTAGCACCTTTGCACAATCCGGCTAACTTAAAAGGAGTACGCACTATATCTACAGTGTTACCAAATGTGCCTCAAGTAGCTGTGTTTGATACTGCTTTTCATCAGACAATGCCTGACTATGCATATATGTATGCGCTTCCTTATGAGTATTATGAAAAGTATGCAGTTCGTCGTTACGGCTTTCACGGAACAAGTCATCGTTATGTTTCACAACGTGTATGCGAGTATCTAAATGTAGATATTCAATCCCAACGAATCATTACTTGTCATATAGGTAATGGTGGTTCAATAACAGCCATAAGAGGAGGAAAATCGGTAGATACCTCTATGGGGTTGACACCCGTTGAGGGATTGATGATGGGTACTCGCTCCGGTGATGTGGATGCAGGTGCACTTACTTTTTTAATGGATAAGGAGGGACTGGATTCTCAAGGAGTTTCAGACTTGGTAAATAAGAAAAGTGGATTGATGGGAGTTTCCGGTGTTTCATCGGATATGCGAGAGATTGAAGCAGCTATTGAAGACGGAAATAAACGAGCAAAACTAGCAGAGGATATGTATTTTTATCGTGCTATTAAATATATTGGTTCATATATTGCTGCTTTAGGAGGTGTGGATATTATTGTATTTACAGGAGGAGTAGGTGAGAATCAGCCTGAGTTTAGATCGGCAGTATGTAAGAGTTTAGCTTTTCTAAATGTTGAAATTGATGAACAATTGAATGCTAAGGTTAGGGGTGATGAAGCATTGTTAAGCACACCTAATTCTAAAGTGAAAATAACCGTTATTCCTACTGATGAGGAGTTTATGATTGCTTCGGATACTCGTTCAATTTTAGGATTGTAATATCTGAAGAAGTTTATGAAGATAAAAAATGTCGCAACATTCGCTGCGACATTTTTTTATTGTTAAAGTTTAATTTCTAAAAGTAATCTATTTTATTTTCCGAAAAACAGTTCATTCCCCAACACCTTTTCTTTACTAAAAGAAAGAATTTCTTTTGAGCTTAATAACTGACCCCATTGTACTCTTTCTTTGGTTTCACTTCCAGGACCAAAGTTTTCTCCTTCGTAATAGCGAGCAGTTTTCTCATTCTCAGCATTATTCCAGTTGTGCCAACCTTTGGGTTGAATATGTTCCCCCATATTACACTTAATAAATGCTGTTGAACCATAAGGTCTCCAAGGCCTTCCTAAGTATACTGATAGGTTTTTTTCAGCTGTTAAATTGCAGTTATAAAAAACATAACCATAGGGAACATCTTTTGGCGTTGAAGCTGCAGTAATGTACGAGTTCTTTTTACTGTGAATGGTACAAGAGTCGAAGTAAGCCGTTGCCCCACCAAAAATAAAATCGGTGGTTCCCTCAATGTAACATGCATCAAAAAGTAGTTTGGTATATTCTCCACCTGTGAAAACGGTGTCTTGATTTCCTAGGATTCTACAATTCTTGAAGATAAGATGATTACCTTCTGTATGAAGTGCTACAGCTTGTCCCAGTTGTGCTGCATTATTTTTAATGGTTAAGTTTTCTAAAGTAATGAAGCTACCATCTATTCTAACTGTATATGTCCTGAAGGTACCCATTTTATTAATATTAGCGTGATCGTCATAGGTGATAAGAACATTCTCTTTAGATTCACCCACAAACTTCACATTCTTGAGCCATGAAGGAATAATGACTTTCTCTTTGTATACTCCATTTTTTATGTAAACTACAACTGTATAATCCATGTAAGCTCTGATGCTCTCTAGAGCTTCAGTTAGTGTTCTATACTCGCCTGTTCCATCTCGAGCAACAGTGAGTGTGTCTTTTTGTGCATATATTGAAAGAGGGCAGAGGCAAATTAATAGTATAAATAAGAAGAATCCTTTAATTCGTTTATTCTGTTTCATCTGTATTTATGTTTAGTGATCTTACTTATTGATCTCATTTAACAATGCCTAATCGTTTGAATCTTTCGTATTCCAGACTGGCCATAATAAAAGGACCTACTGCTTTGGGGTCATTAGATCGAATGGTTTCATTTATATAATAGTTGTAATCACCCATTCTATAATTGGGACTTCCACCTAATCCGGCTACAGCACATCCTTGAGTAATTGAAACTAAACCCTGTTCATCTACCTCTATGAGATGGTTAAGAATACCGTGATAGCCTTTCAGTGCAGCTTCTAAATAAGATATATCTAAATACTCTCTGCTTACCGCCTTTAATAAGGAGTATACAAACATAGAAGAAGCTGAAGATTCCAAATAATTACCTTCATCTCCACTTCTGTCTAACACCTGATACCAAAGTCCCGTTTCTTTGTCTTGAATTTTGATTAACTCATCCATCATATTTTTGAAAATCTTCATCATTTCTTCACGACCTGGCTCTCTAGCAGGAATAAAATCGAGCGCATCAACAAAAGCCATCGCGTACCATCCCATTGCTCTACCCCATGAGTGAGCTGATTTGCCTGTTTCCGGATTGGCCCATTTTTGCTTCTTGCTAATATCTGTAGCATGCTTGAATAATTTTGTTTCCGGGTCATAAGTGTGTTTTGCTGCTAAAATGAATTGTTTAATTACATCTTGATAGTCTTGAGGTTGATTATTTCGGAATGCATATTCTGCATAGAATGTTGACCCCATATATACACCATCTAGCCACATTTGATTAGGGTAAATCTTTTTATGCCAAAAGCCACCATCATCATTACGAGGATGAGTATCTAGTTGTGAACGTAGTAAATCAATAGCCTTTTTGTATTTCTTATCTTTTGTAGCCTCAAAAACTTTAAATAAATACTTTCCTGGGTTTAATCTATCTATGTTATATTCTTCCAAACGATAAGTTTTAATTTGTCCATTATCTAGTACCATGGTGTCAGCGTAGGCCAATGCATATTGAAGAATATCATCACCACCATACATATCATAAGCGTTAAGCATAGCTTGTAGTTCTAAGCCGTGACAATAGTCCCATTTAAGTTTAGTTTGAAAATCTAACTGCCAAGATTCCGGATACCTAACCATTTCAGATCGAGTCATTCTGATTGACCAGGGTAGATCTTTACATACTTTTTGAGCTACTGTGTTTTGAGTAATCAGTAATACTGAACTCAAGATAAAAAGATATAACACACTTTTTTTCATAATATTATTTTTATAATGTATTCTAAGCAAATATAACATTCCAAAACGGGTTTATAGGTGATTTTTTGATCGAAAGAGGAGTAATTATTGTTTTTTGTGTTCGCAGACGATATCTTATCTATTTTTTTTCTTACCTTGCGATTCAATTTGAAAAACAATCAATAATTAAAGTTTTATCTCATGAACAACACAAAAAATAGAATGACAAGCTACCGTTGGGTCATTTGTGGAATGCTCTTTTTTGCAACAACGGTAAACTACTTGGATAGACAGGTGCTATCTTTAACTTGGAAAGACTTTATTGCTCCAGAGTTTCATTGGACAAATGATGATTACGGGAACATAACAGGTCTTTTTTCTTTGGTATATGCCATAGCAATGCTTTTTGCAGGTCGATTTGTTGACTGGGTAGGTACAAAGAAAGGTTATCTTTGGGCTATAGGTATTTGGTCGGTAGGTGCTTGTATTCATGCTTTTTGTGGTATTGCAACTTCCGGAATTACGACAGGAAACTGGTTCGTTGACTTTGAAGGTGCAAAAGAAGCTATTGCTACAGTTAAAAACATAGGACTTGTAGTAAATGTCAGTGTAACTCTATTTATTTTTGCTCGTGTTGTTCTTGCCATTGGTGAAGCAGGAAACTTTCCCGCTGCTATTAAAGCAACTGCAGAGTATTTCCCTAAAAAAGACCGAGCTTTTGCTACTAGTATTTTTAATGCAGGCTCTACTGTAGGAGCGCTATTAGCACCGTTGACCATTCCTTTAATAGCTGCGAAGTTTGGTTGGGAAATGGCTTTTATCATTATTGGAGCTTTAGGTTTCCTCTGGATGGGTGTTTGGGTTTTTGTTTATAACAAACCCGAAGAGTGTCCTCGTGTAAATAAAGAGGAACTTGCATACATTCAGCAAGATCAGGAAGAAGAAGAGGTCGTTGAAGATGAAAATGCTGCTAAAACAGTTAAAAACAAGCTCTCTTTATGGGAGTGCTTTAAGTTTAAACAAACTTGGTCTTATGTATTTGGTAAATTTATGACTGATGGAGTGTGGTGGTTCTATTTATTTTGGACCCCGGCTTATTTGAGTTCCGTTTACGATATGAAGTCATCTGACCTTGAAAGCCAAATAGCCATTTTTGTTCTATATGCAATAACTCTGTTGGCTATATTTGGAGGATGGTTACCTACATACTTTGTTGATAAAAAAGGTATGGAACCCTATAGTGGGCGAATGAAAGCGATGTTAATTTTTGCATTCTTCCCTCTTTTAGCTCTATTTGCACAGCCTCTAGGTCATATATCTTATTGGTTCCCTGTGGTAATTATAGGTATTGCAGGTGCTGCACACCAAGCTTGGTCTGCTAATATATTCTCAACCGTAGGAGATATGTTCCCCAAATCGGCTGTTGCTACAGTTACTGGAATTGGCGGAATGGCAGGTGGTGTAAGCTCCTTTCTAATCAATAAAGGATCGGGTAAATTGTTTGATTATGCTGAGATGAATGGTATGAAGTTTATGGGCTTTGAAGGTATAGAATCTGGTTACTTCATTATCTTCTCTATTTGTGCTGTGGCCTATTTGATTGGATGGATTATAATGAAAACTCTTGTACCAAAAAATATGCCTATTCATTTGAATAAATAAGATGAAATTAATTTGTTGAGAAAACAGTACTATTGATATAAAAATGCCACATCAAGAATTTGCTTGATGTGGCATTTTTTGTTTTAATCCGAAGTTAAAGAGCTCTATACATTTTATAAGTATACTTTCTAATCCCAACATATTCAGATCTTACACCTTAGTTTAATGCGAATATCTTTAGAAAAGAAATAAATGATTATGACTGAATAGGTTAAACCCGATAATTGTCAAAAAACGAATATTTTGTATCAGAATTTTATATATAAAACATATTTTATATCATATTTTTATATAAAACGTTATTTCTATGTGATATCGATAATGTGGGAAATCTCTAAAACTATTTTTAATTTAATTAATACTATGGAAAAGAAAACATTAAAAGTTTTATTACTCTCATTATTTTTTGCAGTATGTGGACAAATGTCATTTGCACAAGCTCTAAAGCAAGTTACAGGAGTTGTTGTTGATGTCAGCAATGAGCCTCTTATTGGTGTGAGTGTTAAAGTTTTAGGAGAATCTTTAGGGACAATAACCGACCTTGATGGAAAGTTTAGCCTAGAAGTAACACCTGACAAAACAATTGAAATTAGTTATGTTGGCTTTGAATCACAGAAAGTGACGATAGGAGAACAAACATCTTTTAAAATTGTATTAACAGAGAATGTTGAAACATTGGAAGAGATTGTTGTTGTTGGCTATGGAACAGTAAAGAAGGCTAACTTAGTTGGTTCTATAGGTAATTTAAAAGCTGAGGCTATTGAAGGTCGGCCAGTAACTCGTGTTGAGCAAGCATTGCAAGGGCAAATTGCTGGAGTCTCAGTTAGAAGTACCAGTGGTGCACCGGGAAGTGATATAACTATCAGTGTGCGAGGTAATGCTTCTATAAATGGAGAATCTACACCTCTATATGTTGTTGATGGAGTACCTATAGATAATCTGTCTGGAATTAATCCTAATGATATTGAATCAATAGATGTTCTTAAAGACGCTGCATCAGCTGCTATTTATGGTTCAAGGGGATCGAACGGTGTTGTTTTAGTTACTACAAAGAAAGGTAAAACTGGTAGCCCTGTAATAAGCTTAAATGCTTATATGGCTTTTTCTAATGTGGAAAAAACTCTAGAAGTTATGGATTCTGATGAATGGTTGACTTTTAGTAAAAAGTGGTATGATAGACAATGGACCAATACTTCAGGTCTTTCTTCTGAAACATCTCAAGCAGATCGTATTTCATATGCTGAGAGAGAGACAGGGAAAAGTTATACAGAACGTACACAGTTGAATGATATTCGTTCAAAATATGGAGTGTATGATCCATGGTGGGGAACTGATAATATAGAAAAAATAGATTGGCAGGATGAGTTGTTTCGCACAGCACCTTCGTATGATGTACAGTTAAATGCATCTGGAGCAACAGAAAAAATATCATATTCAATTTCTGGAGGTATATTTTCTCAAGATGGAATAATCTATGGATCATCTTATGATAGATACTCATTAAGAGCGAATCTGGAAGCAAAAATGTCAGATCGTGTCACAATTGCAGTAAATATAGCACCTTCATTTGGTTTAATGGATGGATCAAAAGTGGATGGTAAAGATAATGCTGTTGCTCGTTCTGTCAGTTATCCAGGTTGGACATTAGCTGGATCAGGAAGAAATGCTGGAGCGGATCCTTATAAGTTTTATGATATTTGGGGACCAGGACTGAATAACTCTAGTCCATATATTATGGCCACTGCACCTACAAGAAAAAATAAAGATGTTAGAAATAATACATCCTTAAAAGCGACAGTAAACATCATTGATGGATTAAATGTTGAAGGATTAGCTGCATGGAATTATAGAACAAACTCAGAACGAATTTATAATCCTACATGGGCTAACTCTAAATGGGATACGGCAAAACATCCAGGAGAGTTTTCTAACTCTAGTTATTCTACCTTGATTTCTAATTCTTTGTTGTTTCAAGGATTGTTGACCTATAGTAAAGAGTTTGGAATACACAGTATTGATGCTTTACTCGGTATATCTCAAGAATCTTATGATGAAACAAGGTCTTATCAAAGGCAGTCAAATTTCCCTAATGATAAAACTTGGATTTTTGATAAGGATAAAGGGTCAACAACAAATAACAATGAAATTAATCAATCAAAGAATGCTATAATTTCTTATTTTGGGCGTATTCAATATGGTTTGCTAGACCGTTATTTAATGACTGTCTCTTTAAGAAGAGATGGATCTTCAAAATTTGGATCAGATAATCGTTGGGGTTTTTTCCCTTCAATTGCTGGTGCTTGGAAAATAAATCAAGAACCATTTATGCGTGATTTAGAGTGGATTGGTACCACTAAACTGCGCTTGAGTTGGGGACAAGCTGGTAATGACCGTATAGGAACAGCTCAGTTTTTATCAAATATGGGTTCTTTGAATTATGTTACGGGAGAGACACAATCATTAACGAATGGTTATATTGTTAATAATATTGCAAATACTCTTTTAGGCTGGGAAACCACAACCTCTTATAACTTAGGTCTAGATTTTGGGGTATTGAATAACCGAATATATTTTTCTGCGGATTATTACTATAAGAAGACAAAAGATCTTCTTTTGAGAGCTCCTGTTTCGTTGATAACAGGCTTTTCAAATATGATGGATAATGTTGGATCGGTAAAAAACTGGGGAATGGAGTTTGAGTTGAATACAGCAAATATTTCAAATCCGGATTTTAAATGGAACAGCTCCTTAAATATTTCTTTTAATAGAAATAAAATAACCAGTCTTGGATCAGATGACTCTGATATTAGATCAGGACAAGGAAGTACTATTATTCAAAGAGTAGGAAGTCCTATAAATTCATATATGTTATTAAAAGTTGAAAGAACTCTTAGAGCAAATGATTTTGAATCAGATGGATTAACACCCAAAAAAGGAATAGCAATATATGCTGGACAGAGACCTGGAGATACAAAATGGACTGATATTAATAATGATGGAAAAATAACATCAGCCGATTATGATGTTGTAGGTAGCTATGAACCTGATTTTGAGTGGGGATTTACAAACTCATTTAGTTATAAAGATTTTGATGCAAGTATTTTTTTACAAGGGCGTGTAGGAGGAGAACTATTATCTATTGGATCTCGTGGTTGGAATCGTGCAACTAATAATCCTTCATATAATTATATGGATCGTTGGTTATATGATGCATATTGGTCAGAGGAAGAACCAGGAGATGGGAAAACACCAGGTTTCTTTTCAACTGTAACAGGTAACCAATACGATACAAATTGGTTATATGATGCAGGATATATACGTATAAAAAATATAACTTTAGGATATACACTGCCTATTAAATCCGGATTTCCTATTAGTAGAGTCCGTATATATGCATCTTGTGATAATGTATTTATGTGGGATAATTACTACCCGGGATTTTCACCTGAAGCCGCAACTCAAGATAATGCATCGTCAGATTGGGGATCTTATCCTCAAGCCAGAACTTTTTCTTTTGGTGTTAATTTAACTTTCTAAATGATTATAAAAATGAAAAAAAATCTATATACAACAGTTTTTCTTTTAATGGCTTTTTTTCTGATGGGATGTAGTGATGCTATAAATATTTTCCCTGTAGAAAATAATACAACAGACCAGTTTTATAAAGATGAATTTGAACTTAAACAAGCAATAATGGGAGTTTATGCGCGTTTAGGGAGAAATGGAACCAATACTGATTTTCCTACAGATTATTATTTGTTATCTTCAGAGGGGCGTTCTGATAATTGGTATAGTGCTAATATCCCTAATGCACAACGAGATCAGAGTGACTTAAGATATTTTCAAGTGACTGATGTGACTTCATTAAATCAGACTAATTATAGTAGGTTATATCAATTAATAAAAGATGCAAACTATCTATTGAAAAATTCATCTGAAGAATATAGCCGCTTTCATGCTGAAGCACGTTTTTTACGGGCTTTAGCATATTTTGAATTAGTTCGGGGTTATGGAGAACAACCCATCATTGATCATCCAATAACAAATGCTGAAGCAAAGGGTGCTTCTAGGCAACCCCTTACAGATGCTTATAGTTTTATTATAGCTGATTTAGAGTTTGCTGCAAATAACTTAGAAGATTTTTATGAAGGAGAAGATGCTGGAAGAGTTGGCTCTATTGCTGCAAAGTGTTTATTAGGGCAAGTTTATACAACTATGGCAGGATATCCACTGAAAGAGGACAAAGCATATGAAAAAGCTGAATTAGTGCTTAAAGAAATTATAAATGTAGTAGAAGATCGTTTTGCTCCTAATTATGCAGATATCTTTGATGTTTCTAAGGAAAACAAATACGATTTATTTTCTGTGCAATTCGCTTCAGGAGGACAAAGTCTTGGTTCATCTATGGCTGCTTATGTTACAACTTCAGCTGGTTCGTCTACTTGTTTTCCAGAATGGGCGTATGTTGGATACAGTCAGCAAGGACAGGATTTTCGTGTAGACTCTCTTCTAATTAAACAAATGAAAAATGAAAATGACTTGAGATTAGAAACCTCTGTCGCTCCTGGTTTCTGGAGCACTGTAGAGCATGGATATACAGCTAAAGATAGTAGTGATTATTTTGTGGAAAGAGATATTCTTATCAAGTTTTTAACTAAAGATAATACGAATAATACGATAAAGGGATGGAACGATTATCCTTTAAATTATCCGATTTTACGTCCTGCGGATGCTTATCTTTTATATGCTGAAGCTTTAATAAATAATGGGAAAGCTTCAGAAGCAAGAAAATGGATTAATGAAATAAGAAAACGAGCAGGTATAAATCTTTTGACAAAGAATCCAACTATGGATGACATAATATATGAAAGAAGATGTGAGTTTTTAGGTGAAGGTAAACGTTATTTTGACCTTGTACGAATGGGGGAATCTACATTTGTAAAAACATTGAAAGACTTTTCCGATAATTACGGACATGTAACAGTTCTAGGAGCAAATAACCCTGACAAAAGAGATATGTTATTGCCAATACCTTTAACTGTTATGAATATTCATACCTCTTGGGAGCAAAATTTTGGGTATTAGAGATAATACCAATAATATAATCTTTGTAATAAGGATCTAATTCTATTTCTAAAAAATAGAATTAGATCCTTGCATCTATAACTATATTATTATTGTTTCTAGAGTATTATCTGTAAAATACATCCAATCATATATTCTATTAAACCTATTTGTATTATGAGTTACAATCACTTTCAGCTAAGTATTCTTTTTTCTTTTTTCTTTATTGTCTCTTGCTCTAAGCCTATAACTACAGATTCTTTATCGGATGTATTACTTGGATTTGAGGTAATACAAGATAGTGCACGTACAAAAACATGGTGGTTTCATGGAGAAACAGAAACCACAAAAGAGGGGATTACTGCGGATTTGGAAGCTTTCAAAAATGCAGGTGTTGGAGGAGTTGTATATTATGATCAATCTCATGGAGATGCGGTTGATGCATTGCCTGGTTTTTCTCCTGAATGGTGGAGCATGCTTCGTTTTTCTGCAGAAGAAGCTGAAAGAATAGGTCTTAGTTTTGAAATGAATATATCGAATGGTTTTGTTGCAGGCGGGGTTTGGATTCCAGATTCTTTAAGTATGAAAAGGTTGGCTGCTACTGAAACTATTGTTCTGGGGAATAGAAAAATTAAAGAGAAGCTTCAAAAGCCAACAAATAAATATGATTTTTCAAAAGATGTTGCAGTTTTGGCTTTTCCAATACCTATGGAAAGCAGTTCTACTTTAACTCATCCTTTTAAGGTTTCCTCTAATTTAGAAAAATTGGATTTAGAAAATATTTTTGATCCTCAATCAAATAAATTAACTCTAATTCCTACGAATAAAAAAGGTGAATCAGTATATATAAATTTAGAATTTGAAGAGGAATTTATTGCACGTAATATAAGTTATGAAGTTAGACCTCGAGGGAAAGCTACAACTAGTGCTACAAATGTTCCTGGCCCTCCTCAAGAAACATTTGTAGGAACAGGTTATAGAGTTTTACCAGATTTAGGACAGTTGGAAGTTTCTAATGATGGTGTTAACTATCAATTTGTTTGCGATTTAAAGCCTATTTATAGAGCTCATGAAAATTGGAAGCAGAAAACAATTTCGTTTCCTTCGGTAAAAGGTAAATATTTCAGACTCAATTTACATGATTGGTGGGAGGATGAGGATGTTCATCCAAATACACAGCTTGGTTCTGTTGTTTTAAGTTCATCGGCTAAAGTTGATCAATGGGAGGAAAAAGCAGCATTTTATTCAGAGTATATTGAACAAGATCATACCCCAGAGTATGGAAAGGCAGAGGTTATCGATTTGTCTTCTGTACTAGATATTACTGACAAATTAGATGAAGAAGGTTACATTCATTGGGATGTACCTAAAGGTAATTGGAAAATAATGAGATTCTCGTATGTTCTTACTGGTGGAATGAGTAAGCATGGTAGAAAGAATTTACTAGGTAGAGAGTGTGATAAATTATCTGCTGAAGCTGCAGAGTTTCATTGGAATAGTTATGTAGGAAGAGTTATAGACTCTCTTACTGTATCGAATAGTAGAAACCTGATGGGAATTGTAATGGATAGCCATGAAGCAGGATCGCAGAATTGGACGGATAATTTTATAAATGAATTTATAGAACGAAGAGGTTATGATCCTAAGTTATTTCTGCCTGCGATGATGGGATATGTAATTGATGATGTGCGTACTTCAACTGGATTTTTGTTTGATGTTCGAAGAAATATAGCCGATATGATTGCTGACAATTATTATGGCACTTTTAATCAATTATGTAAAAAGAATAACTTAACATTTACAGCTCAGGCAACAGGAAATGCGTTATGTATTGTTGCTGATCCTATACAAGCAAAGAGCAAGGTTAGTAAACCTCAAGGTGAGTTTTGGCCATTACAACCTGATGGAAATTATGATATTAAAGAGTGTTCTTCTGCAGCTCATCTATATAATAAGCAAATTGCATCTGCAGAAGCTTATACTGACGCTAAATATTATCATTCACTAGCAGATCTTAAATCACTGGCAGATTATGCTTATGCTTTTGGTATAAATGAATTTGTTATTTGTGCTTCAGCATATCAGCCTTGGATTGGTAAATATCCGGGAAATACGGGTGGTGGACGTCATTATTGTATTAATAGGAATAATACCTTTTGGAATTATAGTAATTCTTTCTGGGATTATCAAGCACGTAGCGCATACATAATGAGAAAAGGTAAATCTAAAGTCGATTTATGTGTGTATTTGGGTGAAAATGCACCAGTTAAGATTTTAACTTATAGGCTTCCTGATATTCCTGGTGGTTTTGATTTTGATGCATTTACATCTGATGCATTATTTAATAGAATGTCATCTAAAAATGGAAAAATAGTCTTACCAGATGGAGTTAACTATAACATAATGATTTTACCTCGAAACGGTGATATTACATTAGATGCACTAAAGAAAATTGAACAAATGATTAAAGATGGTATAACAGTTTATGGATCTAGACCTCAAATTTCAGGATCTTATAAAGATATAGCTAGCACTAATGAATATGAAGATATTGTAAATAAAATCTGGGGTGAGAATACAACGCTAGAAGGTCGTAATAATTATGGTAAGGGACTAGTTCTTTGGGGTATGTCGTTAGATGATGCTTTAAGACAATCAGCTATTACCGCAGATGTTGAAATGAAAACAGGTAATACAAAAGAAAATAAAATTTACTTTGCCCATCGTCAGTTGTCTGATGCAGATATATATTTTATAGCAAATAGAAAAGATAGTGAAGAGAAAAATACTTTTACTTTCAACTCTTTTGGTGAAGAAGTACAGCTATGGCATCCAGTTACCGGGGAAAGATATGCCTTAAATATTAAAAGTAAAACTAAAGAAAAAACAAGTGTTGAACTATATATGAATCCTCGTGAATCTTTTTTTATAATAATTACAAAAAAAGAAGAAAACTTGCCCTTCTTAAACTTTAAGAGTGTTACTGATGAGGAAGTTATAACTGGTTCATGGAACGTATTTTTTAGCCCAGAAAAGGGAGGTCCGGGGAATGTTGTTTTTGATGATTTATTTGATTGGACGAAGAGTGAAGTTCCTGGTATAAAATACTATTCTGGGACAGCTATTTATAAAAAAAATATAAATGTTCATTTAGATAATGATAAGTCTATTTATTTAGATATTGGAAATCCTAACTTTGTTGCTCAAGTATTCATTAACTCACAAGATGCAGGAGTGATTTGGTGTTCTCCATGGAGTGTTGATATAACTAAGTATCTTCAAGAAGGAAATAATCAAATTGAAATTCATGTGGCAAATTCTTTAATGAATCGCATGATATATGACGCTTCTTTACCAGTAAATCAAAGAATCACATATTCATATCCTTCCATTGTTAGACCTGATGATGATTTAGTTGCTTCAGGTTTAACTCAAGTTAAATTAATAAGAAAGTAGAAGGATAAAACAAAAATACTAAAACTGTTATTATGTGATTTTAGACAGAAATAACAAATTCAATTGGGGGAATAATATCCTCCAATTGAATTTGTTATTGCATTAGATACAACGTAAAGATTCTTTAATAAGGATTACCATCTCTGTTTCTTTGATTTGAGTGAAAGTATCATTGCTCTATACATTTTATAAGTATACTTTCTAATCCCAACATATTCAGATCTTAGACCTTAGTTTAATGCGAATATCTTTAGAAAAGAAATAAATGATTATGTTTGCTCTACTATTAAGTCTGCTATAGTATAAACAAATGAAAAAAACATTTCCTCCCATTCCTGCTGCATTGCTTTCTATGGTAAGTGTACAGAGTGGATCATCTGTTGCCAAGGGGTTGTTTCCTGTGCTAGGACCTGGATTGACGAGCTCTTTGAGGCTGGGATTGTCAGCTATATTGTTGTTCTTTATTAATCGTCCTAAGCTTTTCCAATTATCAAAAAAGCAATGGATTCATTGCTGTGGATATGGTTTCTGTACTGCCTCCATGAATCTGATTTTTTACTTTGCCATTCAGCGTATCCCCATTGGTTTAGGTGTAACCGTTGAGTTTCTAGGTCCTTTGATATTGGCTCTTTTGTTTTCAAGAAAGATTGTAGATTTAATCTGGATTTTCTTTGCTGCTTTAGGTATTGCTCTTATTGTACCTTGGGCAAGTTCAGGAATCGATCCGTTAGGTCTTTTTCTTGCTTTTATTGCTGGTGTCTTTTGGGCTGGTTATATTCTTTTTGGAGGAAAAGTGACGCAAGTGATGCCAACTCGCAGTGCAGTAACTGTATCAACAGGGATAGCTGCTTTATTAGTTCTTCCTTTTGGTCTGTTTAGTGGAGCATTAGGTCTGTTAAATATGAAACTTTTAGCTGTTGGTTTTAGTGTGGCTTTGCTCTCTAGTGCTATTCCTTTTACTTTAGACTTAGTTGCTTTACGCAAATTGCCCACAAAGGCATTTAGCATACTTACCAGTCTGCAACCTGCTTTTGGGGCACTTTCCGGATTAATATTCTTGAATGAAATACTTACTTTGAATCAATGGTTTTCTATTGCTTGTGTCATTACAGCTAGTATTGGAACAACCTTAACAGGAGGAAGGAAATAGTTGGTTCATTTTTGATCCTATTTTCTCGATAATTCTATTAACTCTAAATTGTTTTATCCTTTTTTAAAGGAGAGAGATTAGTATAAAAAAGAGAAATCTTCTGATTGAAAAATAGTTGGTCTTAGACCCAACCCCCTTCGGTCCTAGACCGAGCACCCTTCAGTCCTAGACCGACAGGCCTTCGGTCCTAGACCGATAAACACCCCTCTCACAAGTGCTGAGATGAGGGTGTTGATTATGAAAGAAAGAATGATGTTTTTAGAGTTTAGATCTGTATTAAACGTTGCTGAGTTTAATAAATGAAACTCCACTAATCACAACGATAGGTGTTATACAAGAAAGGTAAAATGTGATTTAATAAAAAAGGATTGAATTTTGTATAATCTAGCTGGGTGATGATATTTGCCAGCTTCCCTATTTAAATGATTTAAAGAAGTTAAAGTCTATAGTAATTTTAGCATTGAAGTTGTCCGATCGGAAGTTGTGAAAACCCCAATGTGCTCCTACAGACAATGTTTTTAATATATCAATGGTGTATCCCACTTCTATGTAGTTCTTCCTAGTAGGGGTGAAAAGATATTTTAGGTGAACGGCTTCATTTAAAAACTTCCCTTGTAAAAATGGAAGGCGTGTTAAAAGAATATATTTACTCCTATAGTTGATGTGAGAGTATAGCCAATATCTGTTTGTAGATGCTACATAAGGGTCAATAAGCATTAAAGAATTAAGAGGTGATTTTGCAATAAGTATGTAATCTCCCGAAGCATCGAAATGCTTATAATCTGCAAAATTCATTCTGTTTTTGTTCCCTATAAAAGTACCCCCATTGACTTTATAAGTTAGGGTGGAGAATAAATCGGTTTTTAATTCGTGTTCAATTGTTCCTTCTATTTTTCTGAAGCGTGCATTACTTTCTCCAAAAGAAGAAAATCCTTCTGAATAGCTGATTCCAAAGGTTGGATAACTAGCGTAAATGTATCTTTTCTGTCCTCCCAGTATGGCGTAATAATATTTAGGAGTGTATTGTAAACGAACGGTGTACGATAATAAATCGGGATAACTACTATCTTCAAAGTTAACTTTAGCTTTTCTTTCTGCTCCAAAGATGCTGAAAATTCTGTTGTTATGCAGCGTGGAACGCTTACTCCATTTCATTTGTGCTGACAGCCGTAGGGCATGAGTCAGATCAATATGATTAGTTATTTGGGCATATTTGTTTCTATAAAACATACTTTTATTTTGTCCCCAAAGGTATGAACTCATGGCATTATCCTGTCTGTTTACACCCACAGGATTATAATCGCTCGTAGCATTACCTGCAGAAAGGATTACTTTTCCTAGTTTAAGAGGAGCATACGTGTATTCAAGATCAGTTTTCCAAACCCAACTATTTCTCTCTGTAGTATAATATATTTCCGGTGTAAGGGTGAGTTTGTTTTTAGTTTTTATCTTTTTAGACAAAGAAAACTTATAGCCCAAGCCATAACCATCAACAAAATTATAGTCGCGCAAAATACCGGGAATACCTCCATGAGTAAAGGTTACAAAAGTAGAATCACCACCTATTCTTCCTCCAAAAGCTAAATCTATGAGTTTGAAGTTTGCATTCTTGGGATTGTCTCTTACCTGATCGAAATGATGTTGTATGGAATCCCGAGTTTCGTAACTGTGTTCTTCTCGAAGGCTTAAAGGTGTGTTTCTTATACTTTGCCAAAAGGAGGAATCTTTTTTTGTAGCCAGAGAATCACTGGTGATTCTATAAAAGTCATCTATTTTTATCTCTAAACTTTTTTTGAGAGTCTCAGGTGTAATCACAATCTCTCTCTTCTGGTCGTAAATGATGGAATCGTTCTTTACAAAGTCTAAATATTTAATAGAGGCATAATAATTAAAATAGCCTTGAGTGCCTAAAACATTTCCCTCTACTTTATTGCTGTATGTGGTAGGCATATAAGCTATATCACCCAATTTATCGTAATTGATATTGATGTTTTGTGTGATACCCAGAACATTCGATTTCAGTTTTGCGTGACGTATGTCCCAGGAATTATCAGCAATATATAAGTAACCTTCCAGAAGTTCCGGGTCATTCACTTTAGGTGTCACTTTTATTTTATTAATTACCTCGTTGTTTTCTTCTGAATATCCCTCATATTGAAAACGATAATAAGTAAACGATTTAGGATTTAAAGGAGATATGTGAATGTTGAATCGAGGAAGATATAAGGAGCTGATGGATAGAGGTATGACGTGTTTAGGGTTGAAATTGTCAGGAACGGTACTGGAAAAAGCTTTAACTGTCTGGTCGTATTGGTCAGGAGCTTGGTATTTTATTTCACTAAAAGACTCCTGTACAAACAGCTGATTTTTGAAATCCGAGGGGCGAGCTCCATCAATATTCACCATTTGATCCACAATTTTGCTTATCTTAGTTACTTCCAGATTGCCCTTGACATAGCATTCAGCTACATATTCTTTAATAAGATTTTGATGATAGGGTGCTTTTTCTATGGCTCTGCGCATAATTTCATAGGCAGGATCTTCCTTTCCTACGATAATGACCTCTTCAAGCACAATGGGGTTTTCCTCAAGTTCAATAAGCTCAGAAAGTGTATCTCCCTCCTTAATGCTCATTTGTTTAGTTTGAGTTTTATAGCCTAAAGAGCGAAAATCTACAGTGTAAGTTCCCGGATTCAGATTAATTTTGAACTCTCCGTTTTCATTACAAGCTACACCCTGGTAAGTCTCTTTAATGAGTACCAGGCTGCCAATGATTGGGTTCTTATTTTGATCGACAATTCTTCCTTCTAAGTTTTGAGCAAAGATCGGGCTAATCAAACCAAAGATTAATATTAATAAAGATGTAACTATTCTAAATTTATTCATCAAAACTCTATTATTGACCTAACCTAATATAGGTCGAACTAGTTCACTTTGATCATTCTGTCGTGAATATATACAAAAATAGATAAAGAACATTTGATTTCCATCTGACTTCTTGCTTTTCTTGAAATAGTTTCGCAATATGATAGGGTGTTGTTCTTAATTAAAATAAGATAAGCCAGAGAAATTTATTTCTCTGGCTTATCTTATTTTTTTCTTATTTCAAAAAGCGATATTAATTAATAACCTGGATTTTGCATTGCTTTTTCTTGTTCAGTATTTGGGGTATTTCCATTAATCGTTACTCCATCAATAAACGTTTGAGGAATAGGACGCAAAAAGAACTTTCCTGTAGTTTCTGTTTTTAATTGTTCTGCTGCATTATCTAAGTTGTATGGTATCGTACGTATATATAAAGTTTTAGTTCGTGATAAATCCTCCCACCTATGGAATTCTCCACATAATTCACGTGTACGTTCATTTAATATAAAATGCAAAAATTTATCTTCCTTGGTTGTTGCTCCGAAAATAGAATAAGGTATGCCAGCATCAGTTTCCTTCTCAAAATCACCTTCTGATATTTTCATTGCATTGAGTGTCGAATTGGTTATACCTTCATCTATTCCATTTGACTCATAATAAGTGTTTGCACTGAAATAGGCGGTTTCGCCTTGGTTGCGGTAATGTCCCCTGTCTTCTCCCTCTCTATAAGCCGCGCGTTCTCTTAGAGTATTGATGTATTTCACTGCATTCCCATAGTCTCCTTTTCTTCCATAGGCTTCAGCTACGATTAGATAGGTCTCACCAATACGTGCAAGAAAACCATCGCGTGTTCCATTTATATCATTTTGATTGCCTGTTCTATGTGGGTCAAGGTATTTGTCTAGGCCTGCAAATTTTGATACAGCAAAGCTTGTTTCGCCATTTGCGAATTCACGCACCCAATAAGTAGGGAAAGTAACTTTATGTGAAACTACCTTTTGTCCATCTTTTTCATCAACATTCATGTAGTCATGATAATCAAAACTTTTATCTCCTTTATTATTTACAATAATTTTAATTCCGTCAGTTGAGCCTATTATATGCTCTTGTTTTTTTCCATTAAAATCTTCTCCAGTTCCTTTGTTCGTCGATTTGTAGAGAGTTCGAAATGATTTCCAAAACCTAGAGTCATTTACACGATCATAAACATCATAGGTGTAATCTGTAGGACGACATCTTTGATATGGACGCCCATATTGTTTTACCCGTTGCATGCCCGTCATTCCATCCTCATATCTAGGTATGAAATATAAATGAGTTCTATTAGTTAAACGGTTCTTTTTCTCGTTATCATCGGAGTATTGAGCGGCTAGAATAATTTCTTTGTTTTGTTCTGCTAATCCATTAACACCTTCTTCTAAAAAGTTCCAAAAGTCATGATAGTCTTCCGCTAGCTCACGGTCTGTCCCATCTTCTTTGTTTATTACTTTTAGGCCATATTTAACTGCGTTATCTAAATCTGTTGGTTCTGTGATATCTGCATGGAGTTCACTTGCTCGAAACAAATGCACTTTTGCTAAAAAGTGATATGCTGCTGCTTTAGTAATATGACCATCAGTAGACGTAGCTGGTAGTAATTCTGCGGCATTTTCTAAATCTTCAATGATTTGTTTGAAAGATTCAGCTGTAGTTGATCTAGTAAATTCAGTTTCCACTCCTTCTGATGGAGTAAGTTTTAGAACAATGCCACCATATTGATTAACTAAGCGAAAGAAATGATAACCTCTTAAAAAATAAGCTTCCCCTTTATATTGATTATAGCGTGGATCAGATGGAGATAATAAAATGTCTACTTGTCTTAAAACCATATTAACTGTATTAATATGTCCATATAATGTATCCCACCAAAAAGATAGCCCAGAAAAATGTACTTTAGGATCTACCGAAGTTATGCCTGTATAGTCATTCATGAAGCGATAGTCTGGACCTCCACCTACTTGAAATTCATCTGTTCCATAGTTAGTCATAGCGTATGCATGTTCTTCACTATGATAGTGCCTTAGCCCTTCATAGGCTGCAATAGATAACGCGTCTAATCCTGCCTCTGTATCAAAAAACTGTGTTGTTAAATCACCCACCATTTTTTCTTCCAGAAAACTATCTGAGCAACTAGTATTTATATAGAGGGTGGCAATACTAATTAAGAAACTGCCAATTAATGTTTTTAATAATTTATTCATAGTTGTTTTTTATTAAAATGAAACGTTTAAACCAAATACCCAACTTTTGTTGCTTATTCCTGTACGATAATCTCCATCCATAAAACTACATTTACGATAAATCATAAAAGGATCCATGGCCTGAGCGTATATTTTTACTGCTGTGAATGGAGTATTTGTTAACATTTTTGTCGTAAAGTTATAACCTAAACTAATGTTTTTCATTTTTATAAATGAACCATCTTGGTAATTCATGGCAGAATAGTGTGCTGGCTGTCCTCCATTATTGTAATCTGGTCGTGGGTATTCATTGCTAGGGTTTTCAGGAGTCCAATAATTAATGTTTCTAGCCTGATATAATCCTTGCGAGTCTATAGCTCCTCCATCCATTAGAAATCCCCAACGTGAGTAAATAAAGAAAGATAATTCAAATCCTTTATAGTTTAATGTATTTGTCATCCCAGCAGTCCATTTGGGAGTATATTGACCTACAATAACACGATCTTCGTCTGCAGAGATTCTTTCGTCCCCATTTACATCTCTAACCTTGATGTCTCCAGCTTTATATTGGTATACACTACTATTTTTATTGTATAAATCCATTTGTTCTTTATCTGAAGTTTGCCAAATCCCTATCTTATCATAGTCGTATGCTACACTAATGGGTTTTCCTATAAACCATTTGTTGTTTATATCATCCTCTTTTCCTCTAGCTAATTCTTTAATTTTATCTTTGCTAGCCGAAAAAGTTAGAGTAGTATTCCATGAGAAGTCTTTCGTTTCAATGTTACGTGAGTTTAATGTAACATCTATACCTTTATTCGATGTTTTTCCTACATTGTCGAATGTTGAGGTATAGCCTGTAATGGATAAAATATTACGAGCTAATAATAAATCTTTAGTTGTTGAAGTATAAAAATCAATGCTACCACTTAGTCTATTTTTAAGAACAGAGAAATCTACTCCATAATTCCATTGGGTTGTTCTTTCCCAACCTAAATTTGGATTTGCCATTTTAGGAGGGTTCGCTAACGAATAGTCTGATGCATAATAGCCTGAATAATAATCTTTTCCAAAAGGATAAAACATATGAGCTATTCCTCCTCTTGTTCCGTAAGCTGCAATTGCAGCATTTCCAGTTGTTCCAATACCTATGCGAAGTTTCAATTGATTTAGCCAATCTATATCTTGCATAAACGCTTCTTGATCCATGCGCCAGGCTAAAGCTGAAGAAGGGAAGAATGACCATTTATTTCCTTTAGCAAGTTGTGAAGCACCATCCCAACGCCCAGATACTGTAAAGACATATCGATTATCAAATCCATAATTTAATCTAATCATATAGGATTCCAATGTTGTTTTTCTATAACTAGAGCTTTTAGCATCTAAATTGTTTAAGCCAAATGCATACCATAATTGTTCATCAAATTCTTGGCCTTGAGCAGTCATGCTATAATCTTCAAAGCGACTGCTTGATGCTGAGTGTAAGAAAGTGCTACCTAAGTTATGCTTTCCAAATGTGCGATCGTAATATAATAGTGCATCTAATGTGTAGGAGATATCCTGTGCTTTAGTTGCTTTTGCATAAGGCTTATCAGTTGGTTTTCCTGTACCTTGTAGTATGGATTCCGCATATCTATAAATTCCCTGACGATATTCTTTGAAATCAGGACCAAAGTTTAATCGAAAGCGAAGGCCTTCTAGTGGTTTCCACATTTCTCCAAAATCTAACTCACCATAGAAACTTCCTAAAACACGAAGTGTTTTACGTTCATCTATTACGTTTTTATGTTCTTCAACAGGGTTTACAACATTGGTAAAACCTCCAGGTAAGTATATCCAGTTTCCTTGTGCATCATAGGGTTCTGCATATGGATACATACCATTAGCTGCTCCATAAATGCCACTAGCTGCACGTGATCCAGAGCCTGCATATCCATAGTTTTGAACAGCCCATGAAGCATTAATACTACCTCCATATTTGAACCAATCTGTGGGTTGAATATCTGTGGCTAATTTTGCGGTGAATCTTTCATAGTCTTGTCCCTTATTGGTTCCATTCTGATTGAGATATCCAAAAGAGAAATAACTTTGTTGTTTTTCTCCTCCTGCACTTGCTTGTAAGGTGTGTTCATGTGTTATGCCTGTTCTTGAAACTATGCCAGTCCAGTCTGTAGTAGGAACTAAACGTCCATTCCATTGCCCATTAACCCATCCTTTTTGGATGTTTGCCCATGCAGTGGGATCACCTGAAGCATTAAATATTTCACTGTCTTGAGCCATATTGGGGACTAACCCATTTGCATCTTCAGTATATTTATTCGCTGTTCTATAAGCTTCACGGCGATAAGTGATAAATTCATTTGAATTCATGTTTTTTGAGTCATTATGAATATTACTAATCGTCATAGTTCCACTGTATGATAGTGTGGCTTTTCCTTTTGATCCTTTTTTTGTTGTAATTAAAACAACACCATTAGCACCTCTCGAACCATATATAGCTGTAGCAGAAGCATCTTTTAGTATGTCTATAGTTTCGATGTCTTGAGGATTTATGGCTTCAATACCTCCTGAAGATAAAGGTATTCCATCAACAACATAAAGAGGGTCGTTTGAAGCACTAATTGAGCGAGATCCACGAATCTGCATAGATCCAACGGATCCAGGTCTATCTGTGGATTTAACGTCAATACCTGCGGCTCTACCTTGTAATCCTTCTATAGCATTTTTTACAGGTATAGATGTCAGTTCTTTAGCACCCACACTAGCCATTGCTCCTGTAACGTCTGATTTTTTCTGTATACCATAACCAACTACAACAACTTCATCTAAGATTTCAGAATCTTCTTCTAATGTTATTTTGAAGTTTGTTTGTCCTTTGACTGGTATTTCTACCGTTTGGTAACCTACAAAGCTAATTTGTATAGTAGCGTTCTCCGGAATATTTTGTAAAGAGAACTTCCCGTCTAAATCTGTAATTGTTCCATTAGTAGTTCCTTTTGCAATTATACTTGCACCAATTATTTCTTCTCCTGCTTTATCTGTTACAGTTCCTGAAATAGTTTTATTTTGGGCGAAAGTACTGAGAGTCAATACTGATAGTGTAATTAAGAATAGTTGCCTGAATTTTAAAATGCAACTGATTTTTTTTCTGTTTTTCATGCTTTTGTTTGATAAATAGTTAAACAATTTTAGCTCAGAGAATTAAAAATAGATTAATAAAAGCTGTTAAAAAGTGTTCACGCAAATCTATGTAGTATAATTTTAATATAAAAAAAAGAGCTAAATAAAAACCTGGATTATAGTTCTAATTAAATGTTTTTTTGTTCATTCTTTTGTTGTTTATTTGTTTTGTGGGCTAGAGCGTGTTTTTTTTGTGAATTTATTCGGTTGTGTATTATATTGTTTGATTTTTATTTTTTCAATGAAAGAAGAAGTATAGCTTAAAGTTGCTTCTGTTTTGTTTTTTAATAATATTATTGTTTATTTAGAATGGTGTTTGAAAACCTTTGTTGTCCGATAAAAGTTTTTTTTTCTAAAAAAGTAAGGTCGAGTTTTCTCA
>CAZGUI010000013.1:0-49237 GCA_964528875.1 uncultured Bacteroides sp.
TAACCTGTTTTAAGAGTCTATGTTCAGGATTCATTGTTGTTTCCCAAAGTTGAAGAGCAGTCATCTCTCCCAACCCTTTATATCTTTGTGTGTGAACAGATCCTTCAGTTCCATCACCATAGGTGTCAATGAACTGTTGTTTTTGTTCTTCTGTCCAGCAATACTCTTCTACTTTTCCTTTTTTACATAAGTACAAAGGAGGCGTAGCTATATAAAGATATCCATTTTTTATAACTTGAGGCATATATCTAAAGAAGAATGTCATTAATAGTGTATCAATGTGAGAACCATCGACATCCGCATCGGTCATAAATATAATCTTATGATAGCGTAATTTCTCTAAGTTAGCCTCTTTCGTATCTTCTTCCGTACCAATGGTTACCCCCAAAGCAGTATAAATATTGCGAATTTCTTCACTTTCCAACGCTTTGTGATACATCGCTTTTTCTACGTTTAATATTTTACCTCTTAGTGGAAGAATAGCTTGAAAGTTTCGATCACGTCCTTGTTTGGCTGTACCCCCTGCCGAGTCTCCTTCGACTAAGAATATCTCGCACTTTTCCGGGTCTCTGTTGGAACAATCCGCTAACTTACCAGGTAACCCACCACCGGATAGAGGTGATTTACGTTGAACCATATCTCTTGCTTTACGGGCTGCGTGACGAGCTGTAGCAGCAAGAATTACCTTTTCAATGATAATTTTAGCTTCACGTGGGTGTTCTTCTAAATAATTGGTTAAGCCTTCACCCACTGCTTGATCCACAGCTCCACTAACCTCAGTATTTCCTAGTTTGGTTTTGGTTTGCCCTTCAAATTGTGGTTCAGCCACTTTAATGGAAAGCACTGCAGTTAATCCTTCACGGAAGTCATCTCCTGAAACATCAATCTTCACTTTCTCCAACATCTTGTTGTCTTCAGCATATTTGCGAAGCGTACGAGTTAAGGCTCTTCTAAAACCGGCTAAGTGAGTACCTCCTTCAATGGTGTTGATGTTATTCACAAAAGAGTGGATGTTTTCTGCATAAGAAGTGTTGTACATAATAGCTACTTCAATGGGTACATCCTGCTTTTCCGTATTAACGTAAATAACATCATTAATCAGATGCTCTCTGGATGATTCTATAAAGCGTACAAACTCTTTTAACCCTTCTTCCGAGTAGAAAATCTCACTTTTAAATGAGCCGTCTTCATTTTTCACCCTCTCGTCAGTCAGTGTGATTTTTAAGCCTGCATTCAGATAGGCCAACTCTCTCATACGAGTAGCTAGCGTATCGTAACGATATTCCAAATCCGTAAAAATAGTTCTATCGGGTTTGAAAGATTGTTTTGTTCCGGTAATATCGGTTGTGCCAATCTCCTTAACATCGTAAAGAGGCTTTCCTTGTTCATATTCTTGTATGTAAACTTTTCCGTTTCTAAACACTTCAGAAGTCATATGTTCAGATAGAGCATTCACACAAGAAACCCCCACACCGTGAAGACCTCCGGATACTTTATATGAACCTTTATCAAACTTACCTCCTGCGTGTAATACAGTCATTACCACTTCAAGAGCTGATCTTTGTTCTTTTTCGTGGAAGTCAGTAGGAATGCCTCGACCATTATCTTGTACAGTAATTGAATTATCATCATTAATGTTCAACTCAATATGATCACAATAACCCGCTAACGCTTCATCAATGGCGTTATCGATGACTTCATAAACTAAATGGTGTAGACCTTTGGTGCCTGTATCACCAATATACATTGCAGGTCTTTTTCTAACCGCCTCTAGCCCCTCTAATACTTGAATATTTTGGGCTGAATAATCTTTTTTGTTATTCTGAATTTGCTCTTCAGTCATAGTTTTTTCCTATATTTTTTTTATCATACAAATATACGAAAAATCTTCCACATAGACCGTGTTTTTGTAGTCTAATTTGTCTCTAATAGATTAGTGTAGAGGAGGTGTGCTTTTCTTGCTAAAATAAGCTATAATCCTCTTAAAATATGGTAAAACGTGGGATGAAAATTGAAAGATGGATGTTTTTTGTAGTGTTGCTCACTTGATTTTTCTGTTTATCTGTGATAAATAGTAAAATTGGTTTTGAAGAGTTAAGAAAGTGCTTTCATTGAGTTCAAATTGTTGTTGTTTTTCTATAGCTTTTAATTGGGATGTCAATATTATTTCAATATATTTGCTTGATAAAGACTATCAGGGCAATTGCTTGAAGTGTTTTGTTTTTTTTCTGATTGATGTTGTTTCTTTTTAAAACTAAAATCATGATAACGCACGCTAGTAACCTCGCTTCAGAAGCCACTCGTTTGTCTTCTTTTTCCAGTTCTTTAAGTTCAGAATGGAAAGATCGTACACACACGGTATTTCATTCCCATTATATCCTTCCGATTGAGAGCAAAATGGTAGATGCCTCTAAAAAAATGCATCTAAATGCAGAGAGAATCCTACGTGTCGAAGGAAAATTAGCTGCTATTTTAAACGAATTAAAATAACCTTTATATTTATGAGTCAGATGAAAGAGATAGCCTATAATTTTCTTAGGCCATTCCCCTTATTTTTTGCCATTTCTATCTTTCTCCTTTCGTTGTTATTTGTGCCAATATATGGTGTGGAGTTACATAACTATAGAATGGGAGTAGAGGCTGTTTCGGGTTCCTACTGGGGATTGTATTATGTAACCGTTCCACTACTGATAGCATTGATTCCAACCTTTTTTTTCTGTAAAGATACTTATGGAAAGAGCTATTATTACCTGATTGGTTTTTGTCTAACCTTTCCTTTGGCCATCGCTTTTTCCATTTGGTTGTGGGAACTTATTGGCGTTGTTTTTATGGCGCTTTATTTTCTGCTTTTCCTTGGTTTAATGATCTTAGCACATGAAGAGAATGAAGATCGATTTAATTTTTTCTATCTGATCTCTTATTTTCTAGTGTTTCTGGCTTATTGTCTCTACCGTCTGTTTAAGCCACATACACCCGAATTAGATCTGTTAGTGTTAGCCGGATTTGCTTTGGTCTCTATACTCCCAAGTATAGTCTTGTTATCAGAAACAGAAGATAACTCTGGCCCTTTTGTCTCGGTACCTTTGATGCTTCTCCTTTTTTATGTGGTGTGGTTTTATTTCGTAAACGATAATTTTTTTTAACTAAATAGTGATGAGTAAAAATCTGCATGATAGTGCCAGTTTATTTGACTTCTACTTTAAGATTGAGCGAGAAATAACAAGTCGAATTGAGACAGGAACAACCGCTTATAACAGGGCGTATGATGCTGGAATGCGTCAAGCATCCGAGGTTTTGGAGAAAGCAAATTTGATAAGCCAAAACAGAGATGCATACAGAACGTATATCTACACGGTGCAAGAAACCTACAAAGAGGAATTAAGAGATGCTTATAGAGCTAATATTAGAACTGTCAAGAACGAAGTAGATAGCTATACTTCTAAAATTTATAGGGGTTATGCCGACTTAAAAACACAGGAAGAGATCTATGCTGAAGATAAAGATTGGAGTATCAAAAATAAGTTTAATCTTGTATCTACACTGAAAGATACCTTCTCTGATAGTATAAACATTAAGCATAGTGGTAAGTTTTTATCGGTTTTGAGTAAATTACTTTTAGGCTTAGCCTATTTTGCCGGCTTTTATTTGTTGGCAGACCTAGTGGTCACTGCTTTGAAGAAAAGTGGACTTTTTCCTTATGATCTAAAGATTTTACCTATTCCCAATTCAACCCTTGCTGAATTAATAATGTTTTTTATTCTTGGTGTTGTGGTGGTGGTGATTGCTCTAAATATTTTAGATGCAAAGCGTGAAGCATCAAAAGGTAAAAAGAAGCTGGAAAGAATCAAAGAGAGCGGTTTAGTAGCTCGAGGTCGGGAAATAAAAAAGATAAAGGATGAAATTGCACAAACAGAAAATCAGTTTGCTACTTTTAGAAAAAATAACGCTTTTTACTTTAATGGCAACGGTGAATTTATCACTCCTGCTTTTGATAACGTCCTTTTTCAAGAATCAAAACATCTTCAGGCGATGGCTGCTGCAGAATTGAAGGTAATAAGAGATTTTGATCTTTCGGTATTTCCTAGAGAATACAAGTTTGAAATAAAGAGATAAACTAAATAGTGTAAACCTGTCTAAACCCTTAATTAGCTTATTTTATGGCACATTATAAACACAACGATTACCTAAAAGAATTTATCGATTCCGTAGATCGTGAAATAGATTCCTTGAAAAACAGAGCTCAAACCATATCTAATTCTTCAGAAATAGAGAAATCAAAAGCAATCCAGGGAATAGCGGATTTTGTGGAAAAGAAGAAGTTGGAATTTCAAGAGGCTTATAATGAGTTTTATAGCAGTGCTAATCGGGCAATCATTCATAAACCTACCTATTATTCAACAGATAAAGAATCTGTACCTACTAATGTGTGGCTGGAACCCCAGATGCCTACAGCAAATGATTTGCTGATGGAGGCTGAAGGACGCGTGACTTTGCCTGAGCTTTTATTAGGTGATTATGAAGTATTGGGTAAAGGAGTCTTAGATAAAAAACGCTTTTCCAAATACATCAAATGGCAAAGTGTAGATGAGGCTGTACCTGGAAACTTCTATATTTCGTTTCCCGAAAGTCAGCGTAAGGAGGTGGTTCATTTTACCAATGATTGGTTGTTGCGTTTATTTATGGCTTTCTCTCCTGGCGATTTAACTTTAAGTTTTATTGATCCCCTGCTATCGGGCAACGCCAGTTTTTTTGAAAAAGGATTGGCAGAAGTGCCGGAGTTATTTAGTCATAAAGTGTTTTCTTCAGGCGAAGATATTCGGGAACACATTGAGTTTTTAATGGGGCGTATGGAGTTTGTCTCTCGCACGCTTCCTCCCAATACGTCGGCAGTAGAACACTATCAAAATCAGGGAAGAGTAGAAAACGCCTATCACGTACTTGTGGTATACGATGTTTTAAATTTACGAAGTACTTTTGGTTTAGATCTGCTGAAGCCTTTAATTCTTAATGGTAATAAGTATGGGATTTATGTTGTTTTTGTTCAACCTAAAGTAGAGCTTGTTAATGACAATAAAATTCTATCCGAGTTATTGAATGCCTCATCTATTCTAAAAATTGAAAAGAGAGAGAATCCCAGTATGCTGTATGATATAACCGGTGAAGGAGTTAATCAACAGTTTCAGCACATAACCGCTGAAAGACACGCTAATTTAGGAGTCTATTTAGATTCTTCTGCAATAGAATCGCCCTTAATCAATAACTATTTTGGATCGCTTAAAGAGCTCTTGAAAAACAGGAAAGAGCAATCAAAGCTTACTTTCAATTATGAGAGTTTTAAAGACAAGGCTTATGCCGAAAGCTATACCGAATTTAATGTTCCCATTGGAGAAGCCGAAGGTCGCTTATTTAACTTTTCGTTGGATGTAAAAGATCACGTGCATAGCTTTGCTTTAGGACGTACCGGGTCGGGCAAGAGTGTGTTGTTGAATGCCATCTTAACTTCTTCTGTATTAAAATATAGTCCCGATTCTCTGCATCTTTATCTCATGGACTTCAAAGAGGGAGGGACAGAATTTATTGCTTATAAAGGATTGCCTCACGTAAGAGCTTTGTTGACCGATAATTCGGATGCCCAAATTGCATTGGATATCTTGCAAGATATTCGTAAACAGATGGAGGTTCGAGGGGAGCTGATTGCAGAGTTTGGGGGAGAACGGAAAAATCTGGAGCACTACAATGAGGTGGCTCGTGTTAAATTACCTCGCATTATATTGGCTGTAGACGAATGCCATCTGTTATTTAATGTGAGTAATCATCAAACCCAAGATAAAATCAATGAGATTATATCTTACATTGCTACGCAAGGTCGTAGTCAAGGTATTCACCTGTTATTTGGTACTCAAACAGCGTCCAGCTTGTTAATGCCGGAAAATGTATTTAGTAACCTAACTGATATCTTTGTTCTGCGGTCGTACGAGATGGATGCAACGCGAATGTTAAACGGAAGCGCAAAGTTGATTACTCAAATAACCAAACCCGGACAAGCCATCTATAAACACAACAATAATACGACTCTACTGCAGCCTTTCTTAGTAGAAAAAGACTATTTGGTGAAGTTGGTGGCTATTGCCAACCAGAAGGCGAACGATTATGTGACTAAGCACCAATTGCAGTTAGCAGATTCTGTATTCTTTGGTGGAGGAGTACGCCCCCGTTTGGATGAGGTGAAAGAACTCAATCCACACCATGCGGTAGCTTTAGGCTTAGAGGTAAGTGTGCAAGACGCTCAATACTTATCTATTCCTCTTCAACAGCGTAAAGGGGGCACCAATTTATTAGTATTGGGTAATAGAGAGACGTTAGACGGGCAGGCAGAAGAAAATGCGATGCGTGTGTGTTTGGCATCTATTTTGAGTACTATAAAATATTATAAGAGGGCGAATAAGCCGTTTGCTATCTATGTTATAAATAAATATGAGGAGGATGCATATCAAAGCAGGCTACTAGTTCAGCTGGCAAAAGACCCTGCAAATTGTCTACACCTCATTGAGCGAAGAGCAGATGTGGAGGAGCTATTCAAAAAAATGATTGTTCAAATCAATGCCAATGATGAAGAAAAGAAAGAGGTTTTCCTTTATATTTTAGGACAGCATCTATTCCGAGAGTTAAGAAGAGATGAAGTGTTTCGAGTGAATGATGTAGATGAACAGAAGAATGGCGAAGTAGAGTATAAAAACAGAGGGATTTCTAAAGACCCTTCTTTTGCTCTTCCAATTAGTCAAGGAGGTGCTGAGGGCTTGCTGAAAATGGCGAGTGATGAGCCTGCTAAGCAGATCAATAAACAAATAACCTATAAAGGGGCATTGAATTATATTCTCATTGAAGGACCGGAGAAAGGAATTCATACCATTATTCAGGTTCCCAAGTTGGATGACTTGTTGTTTGAAGGAGCGACTCGTACTACTTTAGGCCATTTTGGTTATTTTGTATTGTTATCTATGTCAAATATTGACAGTGAGCGAATTACTGAGAATAGAGAGGTGACGACCGAGGACTTATCGACCGAGAGCAAAAAAGTTCGTGCTTATCTATACAACGATATGGGGTCAAAAACGACTTTGTTTATACCTTTTGTTTTACCTGAATTATAAAAAAAGAAATTATGTCACATGTAAAAGCAACACCGGAAGAGTTGCGACGATTTGCTCAAAACTTAAGAGTGATGAGCGGTGTCTTGAATGAGAATTTTTCCGTTTTGAAACGCCACGGAGAGCATATTAATGAAACTTGGGCAGACAATGTGAATCGTCAGTTTATGGAGACTTTTGGTAAGCAATGTAAAGACATCTTTCAAATAGCCGAAAGTATGGAAGGATACGCTCGCTTTGTTGACCAGAAAGCTGAGTTATTAGAACAGTATTTACGTAAAGGATCGTTTTAACAGACGGAAATAGATGTCTCCAGTACGTAATGTAGATTTAAGTAGCCCCAGTATCTTGAGGCGTTTAGCTAGAGAGATTCATGCCTTTCAAGGGGCATATAAAAATAAGTTGAGTCACATTCACAACCTGCTATTGCTGAGAATGCAAAATATAGTGAGGCTGAAAGATGCTGTTGATGGGCGGGTGCTAGAGATAGAGGAAGAACTCTACTATGCTAGATTAGCTTATCAAAACTGCTTAGACGATGCTTATCATGATGAAATGAACGAGTGCGATGCTGCTAATTATTGCTCTGGTGAACACGACGATGTATATGAGCTGGAAGCTAAGTTAGCAAAAGCAAAAGCTGCTCAAGGTAGTGCTCAATCGTTATTCGATGAAGGGCAGTATTGGTTTAATGTGATGCGTGGAGAGATTCTGAACTTACCCAATCAAATTGAACCTCTTTGTGATAATGGAATCAAAACCTTGGATGAGCTTCAAAATCTGTTGGAGGAGTATTTAAGGAAGAAAGGAAGTCATTTATAATTATATCTTACTATGATTTTTTTTTATATTCTGCTTTTTATTGCTTTAGTAAAAGAGGTAATTAGAGTCATACTTTTGGGGTTTACTACCGACACGTTGTTGGTTTTTGTGTTTTTTGGAGTATTGGGCTTTCTCTTATTTCGAGGAACAAGTGAAGAAAAAGAGCAACGTGATAAGGCTTGGAGAATTTTCTCTAACTACTTACGCTATGCTTTGATTGTACCCCTTTTTACTTTAGTTAGTTCTCTGTTACGACTTTCCTCTTCAGTAATGATTGGGGTAGAGGGCCTTTCGGTTTTGTTCCTATTGATTTTATTTGTTTTTCTCTTTAATGAGTATAAAAAACAATCTATATCGTTCCGTTATGTCTTGTTTTCTGTATTTATCTTTTCGGTCTTTCTTCAGTGTGTAAAGCTTGTTGTGGGGCTTCTAGTGCCTAATCCTTCTGTGACTATTCCTTTACAAGATGTTATGGGGTTATTGAACCTCCTTGATGAGTATCATATTTCCCTACCCTGACCTCTTCTTCGGCTGATATAATCAGTGTATCCTGGCGTTTTTTGCTGAGTATGGTGGCTTTTAAAGGAAGTGTATTGATTCTACTATTAGGTTATTGCTTCGAGTTATCGATTGGTTTGTTCTTTGTTTTTTCCTTCTTTAGTTTATTCGGTTTCTTTAAACAAGAGAAAAAGCATCCGTTACTCTCTTTTGTGCCTATGGTTAATGTGTTGATTATAGCCGATATCTGTAATTTTACACTGCTTCAAAAAATCGCATTGTTTATTCCTATTCTTTGAATCTACTTTTTTTATAAAGCTCATAAGCATATTTGTAAGCAGTACAACCTCTCTATTCGTTATGCCTTAGGGATGACTTTTTTACCTGCGTTGTTTTATGGAAAACTAATCTATAAGTAGATTAGAAAAATGAGTTCTGTTAAGTTTGGTTAGAATCACTATTCTTAATGCTATGTAAGTGTTTATCGTTGAACCGGATGTTGGTCTCGACAACAAATTGAAAACAGTAGCAATTGGACTGATCCTATTTGGATAAAAGAATTTGTAGCTCTTTTATCTGCTGCTCAAGAATAAGAACAGTATGTATCTCTTATATGGCAATGGCAGAAGAACGATTCCAAAAACAATTAAAAGATAGCTGCTATTCTCTATAAAATATCTCTTAACTCCATGGGAGTCATCCCATAGGCTTTTTTAAACTCATTGTAAAACGTGGATTTTGTATGAAAGCCCGACTCACTCAACACTTGAGCTATTGATTTATTTTTATTGTTAACTATCAGTTCGTAGGCTGTTTTTATACGGTAGCAATAGATAAACTCATTAAACGTTTTTCCGGTTTGCTCCTTTATGGCTTCAATCAAATATTGTCGGTTGGTACCTATTTTTAAAGCAACCTCTTCACGAGTCAATTTGGGATTTAAGAATGCTTGCGACTCAACTAAATATTTATCTAATTTGTAGAGTATATTATTTTTAGGATTCTCTCCCACTGATTCGCTATTTGTGTATTTTTCGTCCTTGGACTGGAGCTTTAATATTTCAATGTTTCTCTGTTTTACCTCTTCATATTGCTTGAATAATTGTTTATTCTTTTCTCTTAAAACCTTTTTATTTTGCAGGATGTTAATCCCCAAAATTATAAATAATAGGAGAACAATAACTATAGTAAAAATAAAAAAATGTGCTTTCTTAAGTCTTAAACTTGCGTTTTCGGCTACCATTTTAGCTTTGCTTACTTCATACAAGGACTGAATTTCAAAAGCTTCGGTTGAAAATCTTGCTGTATTTATGGAGTCATATTTAAGTCTTAACCCATAGATTAAATCATAGGCTTCCTTATTTCTGTTTTCAGCACTTAAAATCTTTGATAAAGTTAAGTTGGATAGCATATAACTCTGAAATTGCTTGTCGATGGATAATCGATTAGTCAAAGTCAAAATCTTCTCTTTTGCTTTTTTATAATCTTTCGTTTCCAAGTAGTATTCTGCCTCTATTAAGTAGTAGATGTCGAAATCCGGGTGAAAACCATTACTGTTTAATGTATCCTCCACAAAAGGCTTAACCTCTTTTAGTTTAGTTTCTGCACCATGTATATTTCCTGTTTTTATGTCTCCCATAATGGAGTAACATAACAGTCTGTTTTTAAAGAAGCTGTATTTAAATTTATCTTCAGCGTTGACCTTACGGATGCTTTTTATGGTTGCATACTCCTCTTCAATCTTATTGGCTAAAGTGTCAATAAGGAGTATTGCTTTTGGATAATTTTCCAACATGCCTAAAGCAATTATTGAGCCTTCCATAGGGGAGTAAAAATTGTATCCTCCAGGATTAGGATTGGTTTTTCTGTGTTGTGACTCCAAGGTAGAAGAGATTGAGAAGTTTTTCAGTGCTTCTTCCTCTTTGTCCATGTATAGATAAATATATCCCAACAGAAGATATCCTTGGCTCTCAAAAAGTTTGTCCTGAATTAACATCTCATCTTCTTGAGCTCTTCGCATCTCTATCAGTGCTAAGTTGTATTTTCCTTCGTTAATGTATGCGGTAACTTTTGTGCTTATTAATATTCTTCTTATTTTTTTATAGCGTTCAAAATCTTTAGTGCTTAAGGACGTTGGACCACCTTTCTTCTCATTAAGTAGAGATAAGTTCTCTTCTATTTTATTTAGATAATAGTGGGTTGAATCTGTATTGCCGGCCTTTACAAAGTGATATGTTTTATTGATATTAACAATAGCTAGACTTAGGTAGTCGTTTTGTATATTGGCTTCTTTTTCCAACTCTTGAATAAAGGTGGTGTTGTTTGGGTATGCATCAATGTGGTCTTTGAGTAGCTCTAGCTTTTGCGTTGAACTTGTTTTATGTATAATGTTCATTATACTATCTGTCTGCACTTTCTCTTCCGTGTGAGCAAAAAGAGAAGTATATATCGTCAATAATAACAGAAGTACATAGTAAGATTTATGCATAATAAAGATGTATTAATTTATCACTTTCTTAAAGTAATGTTTTTTATATGATTTTCTACTGTTTAAGGCATAACAAATCAGGTCTTGATGAGATTTATTATGGTGTTGATCCTCTGATTAATATGCCTTAACTCCTTCGATAGGCTTAAAATCATGTTATTTCTAGCGCAGGTGGTTGTATCTATTGATTGGAAATTGTATTCTATGCAAATATAACGGATTGAAATAATTGTTTGATGTTTTTTCATACAAATAGTAAGAAAAAATCATATTTTGCCAAATCGTTACTTTTAATTGCATTTAAGACCATTTTAGTGGTCAGTTGATGTAAGCTGATTCATTTTATTGGTGATCGATGGCATATGATCGTGTCTGGTTTATGGAGCATTTTAGGTGTAAACTCTATGCACAAGATTGAATCGGCTGTTTATTTTCTGCCTTTTCATTGAACTTTCCCTTTCTCCTCTCTTGCTTAGTTGATAAACACAATATACTTCATTCTTTTTTCATTGTTGGTCTATTCATGTTGTTTGAGTTGAAGTTGAGATGTTCCAATTTCCAGGCGTGAAATGATGAGTTTCATCTTTGGTTTCGAATAAATAATAGGCTTGTTTCTTGACTCCAAAATATAATGTGTTGGCTGTTAAAAGGAAGTGTTTTTTTATAAAAAGGAGAGTGAAAGGGCAAAGATAAAGTGGAGAATAGAAGGCTATATTTGCAAAATAAGTATATGCATTTGCTTATATGAACAATTGTTTTTCTGGGATTAGAGGTGTCTTCCTTTTGTATAGTGTTGATAATCAGTATGTATATAAGGATTGGAAAGGACGGCTTTTAAGAAGAGGCTCTTTTGACTTAAAATACTTTGAAATATGAATATGCAGAAAAAGTCTGCTTTCGGTTTTGCAAATAAAATACCTTTCATTGCTGAATGTCAATATTTGTGAAGTTTATTGTACATAAATTTGCTCTGTGAATTATAGATCAATCTCAAACCAAATACAATTCAAAGCGTACACAATGTACAGATTATAATAAAGTGCAGCCAGTAATTCAAACTATTATAAGGTGCAAATCTACTCAATTATAACACAGAAAAACTTTACCAATATGATATTAAACTTTCAAAAACGAGTTTTGATGCTCTTCGTTTCTATTGCAGTCGTTTCTGTTTTAGTTCTGGCACAAACCAATTCAATAGACTCTGAAGTTAGAGTGGTGTCAAATAAATTAGAGGTTCATACCCCCAATAGTAACTTAGGAGCTGAACTATTAATGAAAGGAGTAAAAAAGCCCATTGGTCAGCGTACCCCTTGGTTTGCATTGAAGACAAATATAATTCACGATTTGAGTACTACCTTAAATCTGGGTGTTGAGTTTGGCCTCTCGCAACGACTGACGCTAGACCTTCCGGTGAGTGTTAATCCGTGGAAGTTTTCTGACGATAAAAAATTGAATTTAACCTTAGTACAACCCGAACTGCGCTTTTGGACAGGTGAGGCTTTTAATGGTCATTTCATCGGCTTTAATTTGATGTATGCCAATTTTAATGTAGGAGGTATTGAAGTGCCTTTTAACCTATGGAGAGATTTAGAGACCTATCGTTACGAAGGGAATATCTATGGTGGAGGAATTTCTTACGGATACCATTGGTTCTTAGGGAAAAGATGGAGTATGGAGGCTACTATAGGACTGGGTTATATGCACTCCAGATACGATAAATACGTATATAGAAAATGTGGTAAGTTCTTGGGCGAAGGGATAAAAAATTACTTTGGCCCTACCAAATTGGGATTATCACTAATTTATATCATTAAATAACACCTTAAGAACTATGATTAAAATAGATAACATACAAAAATATATATTGCTATTATCCTTGTTTATTCCTTTGTTTTTAAGTGCTCAGTCTACTAATGATAGCTCAGAGAATAAAAGTAAAGGAGTAAGACTTGTCAAAGTGAATGCACTTTGCGAGAAAGACAATATGTTATACTTACAAATGGAAATATCCATTAAAGGAAAGACTTTTGCCAAACACGAAGCGTTGCGTATTACACCTAAGTTGGTGTCTAAAGAGGGTTTTTATCTGTTCCCTGATGTAGTAATACAGAGAAGAAATAAGCAAAAAGCATATAACCGCTGGATGTCTACCCGTTCAGGCAAACAGCTTACAAAAATAACTCCTCCGGATCAAATCATTGGGGTGAAGGCGAAGGCAGATACCGTGATTCATTATGCAGTGAAAGTACCCTATCAAAATTGGATGGATGATGCCCTTTTTGCTGTTAATGAAGAGGTGATTGGTTATAGAGAAAAGACCAAAATGAATGTTTATTCACTTTCTCATAAAGTAGCTAGAGCCACTCGTGCCTTGCCTCAAACTGAAGTAATTGTTGCTACCCCTAAGGGGAAAATACGTTCTTTCCACGAAAAAGCACATCTGGACTTTGAGGTGGACGAAGTGCAAATAGTGCGTGAGTTTGGTAATAACGCTCAGGAGCTGGATAGAATTGGAAATTTCATAGCCGAAGTAGGGGGAAATAAAGAGATAAAACCTCAAACTTTCCTTATTAAGGGGTTTGCTTCTCCGGATGGGACTTATGCTCACAATGCTAGAGTGGCACAAGAGCGCTCTCAGGCTTTGAAAGATTATATTTTAGATCGATTCGCCTTACCTGTTGCTCCTGAAAATTTGAATGTAATCTCTATAGGGGAGGACTGGGATGGATTGAAGGCGGCCATAGAGGCAGAGACGATGGAGTATAAAGATGAAGTTTTATCTATTATTGAACAAGTTGCAGATCTTGAACGTCGTGAAGCACTCCTGCGAAAGCTAGATGGTGGTAAGGTATGGAAAATACTCCTTATGGATTACTTTCCTAGCTTGAGACGTGTGGAATGTCAAGTGGACTATTTACTGAATGAGCATCCCTGAGATTCAGATTTTAGTAAACAAGGTAGTATAAAAAAGAGAGTAATAATCTATTAGTATATATATAAGCCATAGTGAGTATGGCAAACAAATGAATTTAATAACAACATTTTTTTAAATTAAAAACAAGAATAATCATGAAGAAAATTTTATTTGCAATTGCTTCTATAGCATTGATTTTTAGTGCTTGCTCGAATGATGATAATCTTTCGGGTAATCCGGCTGAAGGCCAAAAAGCGGTATTGAATATTGCTATTAACGCACCGGTTATGGGAACCAGAGCGACTAGTGCACTAACAGCTGATGCCGTTACTAACTTTACTGCATTTGTTATTAATGCCGATGGGAATATTCAGGCAACATTTACAAGTGCTGATGGTACTGCATTAACCGACCAACCTGTAACTACGTTAGCAAAACAAGTGTATGTGGTAGCAAATGCTCCTACAGGTTTAACTGCTACAACTAAAACAGAACTTGAGGCAAAATTAATTGACCTTTTAGGTACTCAGTTTACTTCTCGTACGGCTACCGGACAAACAGATACTGATTTAAACTTTGTTCAAGATGTTTCAGGAAACTACAAAGCAACAGCTTCAGTGGCTCTTAAGTTTGTTGCAGCTCGTGTAACTGTAAAAATTGTGGATAAGATGACCGATTATGATGCCACCAATACCGATGGTAATCTGGTTCTAAACCATGTGGCACTATTGAATGTAATGAAAGAATCTAAACTGTTTGGAACAAGCTTGGTACCTGCAACAAAAAGTTTCTATACCGGTTTAACTCCTGTAGATAAAGACAACTGGCCAACTGCTCCTGTAGAAAAAGATGAGCTTAAGGATGCGATTGCAGCAAACGATTTTGATGCTACTTATCATTATTATGTATTCGAGAACGATGCGAAATTAGCGAATGAATTCCCAACTATCGTTGCGATTGAAGGCACTTTCAAAAAAGATAAAATCTATTTCCCTATTCACTTGGCTCCCTATGAAAATTGGACAACTGGTGCTACAAATGCTTCAGTAGAGCGTGGAAAAAGTTATGATATCACTGTTACATTGAAAGTAGACCCAACCAATCCAGGTGGTGGAAGTACACCCGATCCAACCGATCCTGTAGTAACAGCAAGTGTTGATATTAGTGTAACCTTGACTGACTGGGAACCTGTTGTTCTAGGAAAAGAATTTAACTAAACTATTATAGTAACCTAATGAACTTACTACTTTCTGGTGGATAGTAAGTTGAGGTAAAACACCTGTTAGGTATGTATCCCTTGGTTGGGATACATATCACAAAAACATTCAAATTGATGCCATGTATAGAAGCGAACCTTTAGTAAAGCATTTCATGCTAATTGTTATCATATCTTTCGCCTTTTTATTTACAGGATGTTGGAAAGATGATCTTAGTAATTGTCCCGATAATTCCAGGAAAATAAACCTGACTGTAAAAGCATATGATCAAAATAACACAGAACTAACAACCGATGTTGTTAAAGATGTTGATCTGTATCTATTCGATAGTCAGAAGCGCTTTCTAAAGCAGATGAAAGCGCCATTGAATACCTCCATAGTACTCGACTTGTCCGATATAACAGAGGAAACACAATTTCATATTGTGGGTTGGGGTAATGTTTCCGATGGTAAACAAAGCTTTCCTCAACCACAGGTAGGGGATAAGATGGAAGATTGTTTTGTTAAGTTGCTTACCGATGAGGCTTCTTTTACACTCCCTCCCACAGATTTATTTAGAGGCGATGTTCCCCTTGTATTCAGTGCAACTAATTCCGGTTCTCAGGAGTTGCTACTTCCTATGTCTCGCCAAACAGGTAGTCTGACTGTTACCGTTTTGGGATTGAAAGAGTTTTATGGTGAAGCCGATGATAATTACTCGCTGGTTGTAAGGAGTGTAGGCTCTTCTATAGCATTCAATGGAACACTTCCGAATGATCCGGTTTCGTATAAACCGGCAGGGGCTTTTTACACCGAAGGCGGTAAAGAAGAGTATGAGGTTCCCATATTTAATATTCTTCCGTGCGATGGGATATTCATCGATATATACCACGGTACGGATTTGGTGACTACCCTTTCTGCGTCCAATGAGGGGTTGCCTATTGATATCAAGCAAGGAGAGTTGACCAATGTGCTGATTAATTTAAGAGATGCCAAACTAGACATTAACGTGTCTCTTACCCAATGGGGCGAAAAGCAACTTTGGAAGGAATTTTGAAAATAATATAATAAGATAATAGTATGAAGTATCTAGAACGTAAAATAAACTTGGCTTTTTGCTTATTGGCATCGCTCTCTTTGCTGTTTTTTGCTGCATGTTCTGATGTCAATGACTTAGATGGTTCTTCTTTCAACGGAAAAGGAGAATCCTTGGTGTCGATGTCTGTGAGACTTCCCAATGGAAGTACTCCGGATAAGGCAACGCGTGCACTGACCTCTACAGATGAAAATCACATCAAAGAGATTGATGTATTACTGTTTAAGAATAATAAATTTGAGTACATCGCTCGTTGTAATGAAAGTGACATTACAAGCGGCACGGATGAAAAAATGAAAACCTTTACCGTTAAGTTGAAACACGGTACTTATGATCTGGCAATTATTGCTAATGCACGAACTGCCGTTAACGCCGCTGATTTTCAAGGAAAAACAAAAGCCGAAGCAGTTGCCTTACTTACCGAGAGTATGCCTACTGATGGAAAATGGATTGCATCGCCTGCAGCTACCGGTTATAAACCCATTCCTATGTGGGGAGATTTGGGTAAAGATAAAACAGCTGTAACTATACAGGAGAATACGAGTATCACCGACATTAAATTGTTGCGTATGATGGCTCGTGTGGATGTAACTATTACTGCGGATAATTTCAAGTTGAGTAGTGTCTATGTATATCAATACCACAAAACAGGAGCCATAGCCCCTTTGGATGCTAATCTGGATGCGGCTACAAAAACCAAAGCTGAGAAACCAACGTTACCTGGTTCTGTAGTTACTACAGAGGGACCGCTGGAGTATATAGGTAATGGAGTAGTTACAGACAAAAGTTGCTCAACTGAAATCTATCTTTTTGAATCACAAAACTTGAAAAATGACGGTACTGCTAAAGGTTTACTTGAACGTACCTGTGTGGTAGTTGGAGGTAAGTTTGGTACTGATACCGAAGATAGCTTCTATCGTGTAGATTTCTCTTCGGGTTCGGGTACTAAGCAACAGTTCCTAAACATCTTACGGAATCACAAATATATGTTCCATATTACGAAGGTGGCCGGTCCGGGATATCCTGATAAAGAAACCGCTTATCAAAGTGAGCCTTTCAATATTGAGGCCGAAGTATTGGAATGGAATGATGCGGATATGAATGAGATTATTTTCAACGGACAATACTATGTCTCTTTTTCCGGTAAAGAGATGCATTTTGACCCTTGGGGTGATGCATTAAATACCCATGAGATTACAGTAAAAACCAATGTTTCTGATTTTGCTTTATTCGATTTTGTGAATACAGCAGGAGTTGGTGGTAGTTGGACAGAATCGCCCAAGGGTACTTGGAGCAACGAACACTTCACTGTGAAGTTTACCGAAAAAAGTTCGAGTGGTGATAACAAAGAATACACCATTACAGCGGAAGCAAAAGAAACTGCAGAAGATGACGTGGCACGCGAGATTACCTTTAATATGAAAGGAGCAAACCTTTCCGCCGCTTTGAAAGTTACTCAGGAGGCGTATCGGGTGGATTATTTACTGAAGAATTCGTTAGCAGCTTCTATTACCATTGGCAAAGCAAAGCTACGTATGGATGTGGAGATTACATCTACCCACGACTATGCCGTTGTACTTCAAAGTAATCCATCGGTGATGATAACCGGAGTTTACGATGCTGAAGAGAGAGGAACTAAGTTGGATGAAACGAATATTCCGGCTGCAACGAAGAAAATATGGATTGAGTTTGCTGAAAATGAAGGAGCCGTTTCTCGTACTGCTTCCCTTCGATTTAAACACGTAGATCCATTGAGCAGTGCAAAAGAAATTGAAAATGAGATTGTCCAAAGTATAAACTATATTCATGCTACCATTGCACCCTATAAATTTACTACAGCTAAAGTCAGAAAGACAGGAGGAGCTCTTGATATCAATGTGGAGACGAGTATTGCCAACTGGACAGCACAAGTTACTATTGGCGATCAAACGGTAGATGCTGCGACTTATCTGGATAAAGTAACCGGAGGTAATGGGGATAAAGTGAAGTTAACGCTAAAACCTTGGAGTGGTACGGCTGCTAGGACAGTGATAGTGAGTTTTGTGGATAGCAGCAACCAGTGGGTTCAATCGAATAAATTAGTGATAACCCAACGTGCTACTACCGGAGCAGTGGCTGAAGAATTGGTTCTTGCCGTTGATGAAAACGGGGTGTTGAATTTAGACGGTAAAGGTGAATCGGTACTCTTCAAGTGGGGTTCAACAGTTGCGTTGAGTTCTAATGCAGCAGATGAGTCGGTAGCACATATGATTGAGTGGACTAATCCGGAGTATGCTGTGGATGCATCTACACTGACTAGTTATGACAAGATTGCTTATGGAAAGGCACAAGGAAATCTGACTTACCCTGATAATACAGATGCTAATTTGAAGATTGGACATGGTGATCCTTGTCGATTTGCTGTTAAAGGTGGTGTAGTAGGTAAATATAAAATGATGTATTGGGATAGTGCAAATGGGTTATTCCCACGCGGAGGAAAACCCCCTATCGTGACAGGGGATGTGCATGTGAAATGGGATGAAACTTCTCAATCTTATATTATAAAGTTACTTAATGAGGCTGCAGCATCGTGGAATGTAACTTCGGGTACAGAATTGACAGCACAAGCTAGACCTATTAGACGTAATAACAATACGGGGGTATTGGAAGAGGCATCTAATAAGATAGAGTATTGGAATTATACTACTACTAGTGCCCCATGGGGTTCATATCTTCGATTTTCGGATGCACAAGTTGGAATTATGGATAAATATGCCCATCATGGTCGCTTGGTGCGATGCATTAAAGCAGAATAGGATTTTAAGTTTAAGTTTATCAAAAAAAGGGTCTGTGAGTTGGTGCTCACAGACCCTTTTTTTGTACGGTTATTGTTGCCTTTTGGAGTGTATGTGCACATCTTGTTACTACCTATCTCCATGTCTGCGTTTTATCTAAGCAGTGTCACTTTAAGCTTCAGCGGTAGTTCTAAAAGTGTATCCGAATTAAAATGCAATGTGATTCATCAGCTAAAAGACCTAAAGAAACAGTCAGCTTATCAACAGTATAGTATCCCTTGAATGCTAGAGTGTCAATCACATTGAAAAGGTTTGTCTGTTTTACTTTTTAGGGCTGATATAGGAGTATAAAAAGTGTTCTATCTCTTCCTCTGTCATATGCCCGGTTTCCTTTCTGAGAATCCAATGCACCCGGCTATCTGTTCTGGTTTCTGATCCATCCACTGTTACATAAGCCTGCACAAACTCCCATCCATCTTTGGAAAGGTTGTTCATAGCTCCTGCCATTGAATAGATGTTGGTTAGTTCTCCTGTATGATCTCCGAGGGTTTTCTTGTAATCCGACCCTTTCTGTCCAAAATCTATTTCAACACGCATATAGTCTTTCAATGCTCTGTAATAGCCTGTTATTGTACAATAAATAAATTGGGAATTTTTGGGGTGAGTACAAGCGGGTTTACCTGTTTCAAGTTCTTGGGCTACACCTTTGGATGTTGGAATAAAAGTGGCTAGGCATAGAATAACCGAATAGAAGATGATTCTTTTCATACTATTATGTATTAAGTGAGTGCTGTAAATCTAAAGTTAAACAATCGAAACGAAAAGTAGTCCGATTCCATACTAAAAAAAGGATTTTACAGTTGATTGATATGGTTGATAAGGCGTATCAATCCATAGGAGTTAAGGTTTTGATCATAAAAAAAGCTTAACCAAACTAGGTTAAGCTTTTATATATTTTACGTGTAAAGCGTATGCTTTATCTTATGCTTCAAGATTGTTTACATATTTAGCAATTTGAGCTTTTAAGTTGCTTGCTTTGCTATTATGTATGATGTTCTTTTGAGCTAATTTGTCAATTAGTTTCGCTACCTGAGGTAACATGGCTGTCGCTTCTGCTTTATCAGTAGTTTCTTTTAGCTTCTTAACAGCGTTTCTCATGGTTTTGGCATAGTATCTGTTGTGAAGTCTTCTTTTCTGCTCTTGTCTTATTCTTTTTATAGAAGATTTATGATTTGCCATAATTGCGACTTATATTCTTTGTTTTGTTTTAATTTTTTATTCTAACTCGTAGCCCGTAGGGGAATCGAACCCCTCTTTCCAGAATGAAAATCTGGCGTCCTAACCGATAGACGAACGGGCCTTGCTTTGAGCCTTTTTAAGAACTCTATGCTAGTCCATTGTTTCCGTAAACTTGAACAGCGATGCAAATGTATGGACTATTTTTTTAATTCCAAAACATTTTAAAGAAAAAGTTTCTCTTTTTTCTTTTCTATCACTCTCTGGAAAGGTTTAAGTAAATAGAAATCGACTTTCTATTGATTGTGCATAGGTTTGTATCTGTCCGGAATATTTGTTTAGCAATATGAAGACCTTCTTTTTTTATAAAGCAATCTATGTTTGTTGTATTTTCTTGATGTAATTGGAGTTTTGAGTTTAGTTAGGTGTTATAGAAATAGGAATTAAATGGTGTTAACAAGGCTGCATTTTGCTTCCATTTGAGTAAGATTTTACCTGCTAAACAGAAAAACCATAAAGTCTTGAAAAGTCGGTCTAGGACCTAACGTCCTTCGGTCCTAGACCGAGCACCCTTCAGTCCTAGACCGACAGGCCTTCGGTCCTAGACCGATAAAAGATGGGGTTATAGGTCATAAAACAGGGGTGCTCTGCATGCCCGATACAATTAAATGTGTAGCTTTGTTTTGAACTAGTTATTCACACATCAAATGGTAAGTAAAACCGATGGAATTGTATTGCGAGTATTAAAGTATTCCGACACCACCAGTATTGTTGATTTATATACTCGGGAGTTTGGGCGGCGTTCTTTTGCTGTGTCTATTCCTAAAACAAGAAAGTCTAAGGTGCGCTATCATCTGCTACAGCCTTTATCTCTGTTGCGAGTGGATTTTAGCTCTCGTTCCAAATCGGCACTACCTCGTATCCATGAGATTGGTGTGTTGTATCCTTATTCTACGGTGGCCTATCATCCTATAAAGTCATCCATAGCCTTTTTTATAGCAGAGTTTTTATATAGAGTGTTGAAAGAAGAAGTGAGTAGTCCCTCTCTTTTTAATTACCTACTGAACTCTTTTCAATGGTTAGACCAAGCGGAAGGGAATATAGCCAATTACCACATTGTTTTTTTGATTCGCTTTACCCGGTTTATCGGCTTGTATCCCAATGTGGAAGAGTATGGAACGAATAAGTATTTTGATATGCAACGCGCTAGCTTTGTTTCTGAGAAACCCTTGGGAGGAAGCTATTACCTGGAAGTGGAGGAGTCTCGGTTGGTATTGAAGCTCCTTCGGTTGAATTATGAATCTATGCATCGGTTATCGCTGAATAGAGTTCAACGCAATCGGTGCATAGAAATAATAGAAAAATACTATCGGTTACATCTACCTACTTTTCCTCCTTTTAAGACACTCGATGTCTTAAAGGAGTTATTCAATTAAGATAGGAGTTCTTTAACGATTTGGGATATTAATCTTCCTTCTGCTTTACCTGCAAACTGTTGTGTGGCTAGTCCCATCACTTTTCCCATATCTTTCATAGAGCTAGCTCCTACGCTGTCGATTAGGTTTCTGAGCTCTGCTCTTAGCTCTTCTGCGCCCATCTGTTGAGGTAGATATTTCTCTAAAACTTTTATTTGCTCCAGTTCCTCAGCTGCCAAATCTTCTCGATTTTGCTCTTTATATATGGTGGCTGAATCTTTACCTTGTTTCACTAATTTTTGAATAATGCGTAGCGCTTCTTCGTCAGATAGTATTTCATCTGCTCCCGGTTTGGTATTTGCCTCGATAAAGGCTTTTTTTACGTTTCGTAAGGTTTGAAGAGCGACTTTATCTTTCGCCTTCATTGCTGTTTTTATATCCTCACTAATGGCATCAAATAAATTCATAGATCTGTATAATTAAAATGTAATAATCTCGTTGTCTTGAGCAATTTCTCCTTGTATGCGTAACCCTTCTTCAGAAGAAGCCTTTTTTATTTTGTTTAAAGCAGAAGATGACCGCATATAAGTGGGAGTCGCTTCAACCATTGCAATGATATTATCATTGTCTAAATCTTCCGGATTGAATAAGTAGATGTTGCGACTTTTGTTGCGATTCTTGGAGTTGTATTGAAGAGCAGAAGCTCCATAGGCTTCAATGATACGTTTTCTGTTTTTCTCCTTTTCTTCTTCTAGCTTCAGTAATCGATCTTCCTCTTCTTCTGTGCGTTTTTGCTGAACTTTGTCTATTCCGGGAATACTCTCTACCCCAAAACCTGTGGCCAATAAAGTAACTTTTACTTTCTCTCCCAGATTATCTTCGCTAGCTACCCCCCAAATGACCTCTACTTCTTCACCAAACTTACTCATAAAGTCGTGTACCTCGTCCATTTCTGCCATCTGAAGTTCAGAACTCTTGTCAAAAGATACGTGAAGCATCACTTTACGAGCATTAAATACATTGTTGTTGTTCAGTAGTGGCGAATGTAAAGCGCTCTCCAGTGCTTGAGATAAGCGACTTTCATTTTCTCCATAACCTGTACTCATGATGGCAACTCCACCATCTTTTAATATGGTTTGAACATCCGCAAAGTCTAAGTTAACATATCCACGAAGTGTAATGATTTCTGCAATGCTTTTGGCTGCGATAGATAACGTATCATCTGCTTTGGCAAAAGCATTCATTACCGTTAAGTCGGCATAAATCTCACGTAAACGTTCGTTGTTAACAACCAATAATGCATCTACATTCTTTGCTATTTGTTCCACTCCGTCGAGTGCTTGAATTATTTTCTTCTCACCTTCAAACAGGAAAGGTATGGTAACAATTCCAACGGTTAAGATGCCCATCTCTTTAGCTACTTTAGCAACAATGGGAGCTGCACCGGTTCCAGTTCCACCACCCATACCCGCAGTAATGAAAACCATTTTGGTTCCATCATCAAGTAGTGCTTTCAAATCTTCAATACTCTCTTCTGCTGCATCTTTGGCACACTCAGGTACATTTCCGGCTCCAAGACCTGTACTACCCAATCTTAGCTTAATGGGTACAGGCGATTCTCCTAACGCTTGATTATCAGTATTGCAAAGAGCAAAGGTAACATCGTGTATGCCCTCTTTGTACATATGGTTTACTGCGTTACCACCACCACCACCAACACCAATTACTTTGATTATCTTAGGTGAATCTTTGGGTATATCAAAATCAACAACTTTATTCGTATCCATATATTCTTCCTTTTGTTTTTTTATTGTAAATCATCGTCCGAGAAAAACATATCTGAAATTTTATCAAATAATCCTTTTCTGTTAGCGTGGTTTTTATCTGTCTCTTTCTTTTTCTCCGTCTCTTTTTCTTTAGCTTTTTGAGCCTCCTCTTCTTTTTTAGCTCTTTCTTTTTCTTGTAGAGCTTTCTTAGCTTCCTCTTCTTGTTTCTTTAAGTCCTCATCATCTACAAATAAATCGTTGGGCTGATCGGTTGCAGGTATTTCTCGACAGTTTTCTCTTCCTGCTTCAAGAAGTCCCAGAATAGTATTCATGGAGGAGTTGCTCTTAAATTGTTTGTCCGATGTTTGTACGTTGGCCTGTATTTTATCTGCAATGCGAACCTGAGAGACTGAGGATTTATCCTGTACCAACTGACGAAGGTTTTGAATCTGACTTGCACCTCCTGTCAGAATGATTCCGGCTAATAATTTGTCCTCATAACCTGCGTGTTCAATTTGATTCCATGCATTGAGTACAATTTCTTCCATACGTGCTTCAATGGCGATGAGTATGTCTTCCAGGTCTATCTTTCTACCATCATCCAATGTATAAATAGCTCTTTCTCCTTCTTCTCCATCCTGACCGTTTCTGTCTAGTTTGGCATTCCCCAAAGACAATTTGATAGCTTCGGCTTCATCTTCTTCAATTTGGAGGGTCATTAAGTCTTTTGTGATGTTTTGTCCACCTAAAGGTATTACCGTAAGAAAACGCAATAAGTTATCTCTGTATATAGATACCGTTGTGGTATGGGCTCCAAAATCGATTAAAGCACAACCGGCGCGTTTCTCTTTTTCAGAAAGAAGAGCGTTAGCTGTAGTTAAAGGGGAGACAAATAAATCGGCTATGGAGATTTTAGATTCTTCAAAACAGTACTCTATTCGTTTTTTCAGTTCCTGATTAGCTACTATATTCAAAAACCGACCTTCAATGTAATCAGCAGCTACTCCTTTGGGGTCAGCTTGGAGGTTATTTCCTACTTTGTACTCCTGAGGTGCAACATCTAAGATATCTAGTCCTATTAAAGGGATACTTGTGTTTTCGTCATTCAAAGAATCTAATAGATTTTGATCTACAATCTTGTCATCCTCTACAATGTTTCGTGAGATGCTGTTGTGAACCGAGCGTAACGATTGCCCTGAAGCACCTACATACACCTTGGCGATGGAGGATTTGAGCTTCCCTTCCAGTGTGTTTATGATGTTGTTTAGTCCCTGACTCGTTTTGTCTAGATTGTATACAACACCTTTCCGAATGAAATCAGACGACTCTTCATCAGCATAGGCTAATATATTGATACTTCCGTCACTGTTTTTTGTCCCGGCTATACCTCTTATCTTGGATGATCCAAGCTCTATAGCGGCAATGAAGTTTGTTGTTGTCATATTATATGGTTTTATCTTTTTGTACAGATGATTTGATTATTAAACTCAACGTTAATTCGCTTGTATTTGTTCCACCCTACAGCGTTTAGTCCTTTGGTATAGAACTTTCTCAGTCGTTCCAATTTGGCTTCATAGTCCTCTAGTTTACCTAAATGAATGATGTGATTACCCACTCGTGGAACCAGTTCTACGTCTAGGTTGGGTAATACATTGATCTGTTCAATTTGAGCATCCCAAAAGGGGTTGTTATATAAAAAATCCCCAAACTGATAAAGTTCATTTTTTGCGAATTCTTTATCAACTTTCCCCGTTACAATTACCAAATGAGATACACAATGAGTGTTATGAGGCATTATTCCTCCTTGATTGTCTATAAAGAAATCATCGTTTGGAGTCATCACCCGAAGAATAGGTATTCGCTGATGTATTTCAATGCATATCTTGTCACTCGGTGTGCTGTAACATTCAATGCGATCTACTAAAGGATTTTTTTCAAGCTCTTGTTCTATGGAATAAGTGCTAATATCACTCAGCTTTTTTCCTACCGGGTAGAGGTCATTCTTTTTCAATAAACGGGCGATATCTTCATTGGTAATAAAGTTCACTTTTAATGTGTCTTTAACGATGAGTTCAACTCCTGCACATACTGCGTTGGCCGGTCTTTTATTAAAAGCCACCATAGCGATAATTAAATATGCCAGTGCAACACTAAGTGCTATGAATATGAAAACTCTACGAATCATGCTGTATAAGTTACAAATTATTCTTTAATGTGTTTTTTATTTGAGGAACAAAAGTATCAATGCCGCCTGCACCTAATGTAATTAGGACTTCTATAGGCTCTTTTGCTATGTATTGAAGGAGGTCCTCTTTTTTTATTAACTTCTTTTCAACGGTTGCATCCAGCTCCTTGAATATTAATTCACTGGTAACACCCTTAATGGGTTTTTCTCTAGCAGGATATATATCCATAAGTATTACCTTATCCAATAAGGAGAGACTTTGAGCAAACTCCTTATAAAAGTTTTGTGTGCGACTGAATAAGTGAGGTTGAAAAATTCCTGTAATCTTCTTGTCCGGATAGAGCTCTTTTATGGAAGATATGCTTTGCCTAACCTCAGCAGGGTGATGAGCATAATCATTTAAGAAGACTAGTTTGGGTGTTTTTATTTGGAAGTCAAATCGTCTGTCTACTCCTTGGTAGCTTTTAATTCCTGCTCTAACTTCTTCCTCAGTAGCTCCTACCAAAAGCGAAATAGCCATTGCCGCAATGCTGTTCTCTATATTTATGGCAATGGGAACTCCTAGTTGTATGTTTTTAATTTTACCTGTGGGAGTAATGAAATCAAAGTAAATCTCTCCATTCTCTATGGTAACGTTTTGAGCATAAAAATCCCCTTGGGTTCGTGAGTAAGTATAGACTTTCACCTCCTTTTGGAGCTTAGGGATAAGAGGTAAACCCTCTTTCACTAAAAGCACGCCATTAGGTTGAATAAGGGAAGTGAATTTTTCAAAGCCGGCTCTGTAATTCTCTTCTGATCCATAAATATCCAGATGATCGGGTTCCATGGATGTGATAGCCGCAATATGAGGTGATAACCAGTGAAACGAACGATCGTACTCATCTGCTTCTATAACCGTGTAAGGGCTTGTATTGGATAACAGTAAGTTCGTTTTATAGTTCTTGGAAATGCCTCCTAAAAAGGCATTACAACCGATATGTGATTGGTGTAGCAAGTGAGCTAAAATGGTGCTGGTGGTTGTTTTACCATGAGTACCTGCAATGCAGAGACCTTTGCTTGAATGAGTGATTAACCCCAATACTTCGGCTCTTTTCTTTAAGCTGAACCCATTTTCCTGAAAGTAAAGAAACTCTTGATGTTCAGGAGGAATGGCGGGGGTATAGATAACGAGTGTTTCTTTAGTGTTCTTAAAGAGTTCCGGTATTTGATGCACTGACTCTTCGTAATGAATCATAGCACCTTCTTCTGTTAGTTTCTGCGTCAACTCGCTAGGTACTCTGTCGTATCCCGCCACTTCCTTTTTGTGGAAAAGGAAATAACGAGCTAAGGCACTCATTCCGATACCTCCAATACCTATGAAATATATATTTTTAATGGTTTCTAAATTCATAATTTTATTGCTGCTTATTCGCCAATTTCAATACTTCTTTTGCAATAACTGTAGCAGATTCCGGTAGTGCTAATTTAGCAATGTTTTCGCTTAACTCATTCAATAACTGATGGTTTTCTATACTTTGTATGGCAAAAGGAATCAAATCTTTCTTCGCTTCACTATCTTTAATGTACAAAGCTGCTTTTTGATTAACCAGCGACAACGCATTTTGAGTTTGGTGATCTTCCGCCACATTGGGTGAAGGAACTAGGATTACTGCTTTTTTAAGTAGACAAAACTCAGAAATAGAACCTGCTCCTGCACGAGATATAATTAGGTCGGTTGCGGCATAAGCAATATCCATCTCTTGAATAAAAGCTCTAATTTGTAAGTTGGGTACAGCCGGTTTTGTTTTTAGTAGTGCCTCTATTCTTTCAAAATAGAGCTTGCCTGTTTGCCAAATAAACTGAATATCCTGATGCGCTCGGATAAGCCCTAACTGTGCCACAATACTTTCATTAATGGATTGTGCCCCTAAACTACCCCCAATAATCAAAATGGTTTTTTTATCGGGAGACAAATTGAGTTGTCGTAAAGCCTCTAGTTTGGAAACTTCACTACTCAATAGGTTTTGACGGACAGGATTTCCCGTTAGAATTATTTTTTCCTGAGGGAAAAAACGTTCCATGTTGGGGTATGCCACACAGATTAACTGAGCTTTCTTACCCAACAATTTATTCGTTACCCCAGCATACGAGTTTTGTTCTTGAATGAGTGTGGGGATTTTCATTTTTGCTGCCACATTGAGGGTTGGGCCACTGGCATAACCTCCAACCCCAACCGCTACATCGGGTTGGAAATCCTTTATGATTTTTCGTGCCAGACGTTGACTTTTAATCAGTTGATAGATAACCTTAAAATTCTTCCAAAGTTGTGAACGATTAAACCCCATAACCGGAAGTCCTTTTATTGGGTATCCTGCATCGGGAACACGTTGCATCTCCATCTTACCTTCAGCACCTACAAAAAGTATATCTGCCGTTGACTCCAGTTCTTTAATGGCATTGGCAATGGCTAGTGCAGGAAATATATGTCCTCCTGTACCTCCACCACTGATTATTATTTTCTTTTGTTGCGTTTTCATTTTGTTACACTTCAATGGATTCGCCATCCAATGGAACAGGAATATCTATGAGTTCAAGGTCTTCCATCTTCTGTCCCTCTTGACTTTTAAGTAGTTCTTTTTGCTCTCTGAGTTGGGCATATCTACTAACACTTAAAATGATGCCTATATAAACACTGTTGATGACGGTACTGGTACCCCCTTTACTTATTAGGGGAAGTGGTTGTCCTGTAACAGGAATTAAATCCACTGCTACCATCATATTGATTAGTGCCTGGGTAACTAACATTATGGCTATACCAATAATCATGAGAGCGGGGAATGGTCCGCATTTATTAGCTATCTTACCGACTCGCATCAAAAGCCACAGATAGAGAAGAACGACAAGTCCTGCACCAAAAATAAGACCAAATTCCTCTATGATAATGGCGTAGATAAAATCAGAGAACGCTTGACTTAAAAAGTCTCTTTGTGTAGAGTTACCTGGTCCTTTTCCTACAATGTGACTCGATGCAATGGCTATGTTTGCGTGGGCAATTTGTGCATCTTTATCCAGGTCATATTTGTCGGGTGAAATTGGTTCGGAGTTCGTAAAGTTTTCAATTCTACTTTTCCATGTAGCCAATCTATGCAACAAGGGTAAATCCGTATCTGAGGGAACAACCAATATTGCCCCTAGAAAGAGAGTACAAGCAAGTATACCAACACCTGTGGTTTTTAGTAATATTCTACTTGATAGCCTACCTACAAACATCATTAAGTAAGTTACAAAAAGAATTAATACTGCGGTAGATAAGTTTTCCGGTGCAATGATGCTGACAAGAGGTAAAACCGTTATTAGGATATACTTGTAGGCTTTTTTCCCGGGAATATCATTTTCATCCCTAAATGCAGCTAAAAAATAGGCGGTTAGTATAATGACCGACATCTTGGCTATCTCAGAGGGTTGAAATTGAAAGCCCATAATAGACATCCATCGTGAGGCTCCGTTTATGCGCTCTCCTGTAATTAATCCAATGAGAATAACAGCAAGCAAAAGTCCTAGAGAGATAGGCCACAGCCCAATTCCCAAAGCTTTAAATCCTCTGATCGAGATGTGTTGTGTCAAAATAATAGCTGCAAACCCAAAGGCCAACATGGTTACATGTTGACGTATAGGAAGCCAATAATTTCCTGATTCATAGGTTAAAGTGCTGGCGGCACTGAAAACTTCAATAATTGAAATCACACAGAGCATGCAGTAAATCATCCATATGACCCGATCGCCTTTAAATATTTTCTTAATTAAATCCATGTTTTAGCTTATTACAAACCCAATACCTCTTTCTTAAACTGATCTCCCCGATCTTCATAACTCGTAAATAAGTCGAATGATGCACAAGCAGGGCTTAATAATACCGTTTCTCCTTTTTCAGCCATCCGGTAGGCTGTAGTTACTGCTTCTTTCATACTTCTTACCTCTGTTTGTGGTATGCTTAGATGGTTAAACGCAGCGTGTAGCTTCTCGTTGTCTACTCCTAAGAAAATCAAACCACTGCATTTGCTCTCAACTAAAGGCATGATTTCCTCGTAATTATTACCTTTATCTATGCCTCCAAGAATTAAAACTACCTTTGTATTCATACTATTTAATGCATACCAACACGAATTCACGTTAGTTGCTTTGGAGTCGTTTATATAATCTACTCCTCGTACACTGGCTATAAACTCCAAGCGGTGCTCCACACCTTTGAAATCGGATAATGCTTTTCTTATTTTCTCGTTGGTTATGCCCGAAATGTTTGCGGAAATACCTGCTGCCAACGAGTTGTATAGGTTGTGAGTTCCGGTTAATGCCAGCTTCTCTTGCTCCATATTAAAATCGATGGGTTCTGTAATAATAATCCGGTTATTTTCTGTATAACCAATGGAGTCAGGAAGCTTATTTTGTGAAAAAGGATATCGGTGAGCTTGAATGCCGTGCTTGGTGAGTTCTTTCTTTATTAAAGGGTCTTCATTCCAGAATACAAAAGAATCCTCTTCCGTTTGATTTTGTATGATACGGAATTTTGCCTCAATGTATTGTTGCATATCATTGTTGTATCTGTCCAAATGATCTGCAGTAATGTTTAACAATACAGCGATATTCGCCCTAAACTCATACATATTATCCAACTGAAACGAGCTTAGTTCAATGATGTAATAGTCATGGTTTTCTGTGGCCACTTGATAGGCTAAACTTCTTCCAATATTTCCTGCAAGTCCTACTTTTAATCCTGCATCTTTAAATATGTGATACATCAAACTGGCTGTTGTTGTTTTGCCATTAGAACCTGTAACACAAATCATCTTGGCTTGGGTATATCTTCCTGCAAATTCAATCTCTGAAATAATAGGTATTCCTCGTTGTATAATTTGTTGTATTATTGGAGCGGTATTGGGAATACCGGGGCTCTTGATGATTTCATCCGCATTGAGAATTTTTGTTGTGGAATGATGTCCCTCTTCCCAGGGAATTTGATAGGAGTCTAATAAAGCTTTGTATTTATCTTTAATAAAAGAACTGTCGGAGACAAAGACTTCAAAGCCTTTTGTCTGAGATAGTATTGCAGCTCCAGTACCACTTTCTCCTGCTCCTAATATGACTATTCTTTTTGACATTGTATCTTATCTTATCTTTAGTGTTATAATTGTAACAGCCGCTAATATAATGGTGATAATCCAAAAACGTATGGTTATTTTTGACTCATGAAAAACCTTGGCCGGTTGTATAAACTTATAAGTGCAGTTGGGGTCTAATTGAGCCAACGTTGTTCTGAAATGATCGTGTATAGGAGTTCGTTTAAATATGCGTTGTTTTACTCCTTTCTTTTTCCCTGTTTTATAATGTCTGACTTGTAAAATAACAGAAAGGCTTTCTACTAGGAAAATTCCACAGAGTATGGGAATCAGTAACTCTTTTCTAATAATTATGGCTAGTACAGCTATGATTCCTCCAATAGTTAAACTTCCGGTGTCTCCCATAAATACCTGTGCAGGGTAAGCGTTATACCATAAGAAGCCTATCAATCCTCCAATGAAAGCGCTAATAAAGATTACCAACTCTTCACTTCCCGGAATGAACATAATGTTTAGGTATTGTGCAAACTCCACGTGACTGGATACATAGGCCAAGATACCGAGTGTCAGACCAATGATAGCGGAGTTTCCTGCAGCCATTCCATCCATTCCGTCGTTTAGGTTTGCTCCATTAGATACTGCTGTTATCACAAAGATAGCCACTAGAACAAAGATAACCCATCCTGCTGCCTGTGAATACTTGCCTAAAAAACCTACGAAATCAGCATAATCCAGGTTGTTCGATTTGAAAAATGGAATGGTCGTTTTAGTCGATTTAACTAAATCTTTAGCATGTATTACCTCTATCGAATCGTTTTCTGTAGTGATCTCTATATTCTCCCTAATCACTACATCAGGACTTAGATATAAAGTAAGTCCTACAATTAATCCCAGACCTACCTGACCAATAATCTTAAATTTACCGTGCAGTCCCTCTTTATTCTTCTTAAAGATTTTTATGTAATCATCTATGAATCCTAAAGTGCCTAACCAAACGGTAGTGATAAGCATTAAAATCATATAGATGTTATGTAGTTTACCTAGAAGTAGACAAGGAATGAGTATGGAGACAATTATAATAATACCTCCCATGCTGGGTACTCCTACTTTGTCAACCCCAAAGGGGTCAATGTGAGCATCGCGTTGTATTTCTGTTATTTGTTTTCTCTTGAGGAGATTAATAAACCGATCACCCCAAATGGTTGAAATGAGTAAAGCTAATATAATAGCCATTAAAGCCCTAAACGAGGTGTAACCAAACATCCGAGCTCCAGGGAGGTCTAACTGATCTAACCATTCAAATAAATAATACAACATTCTTTTTTTTACGGTTTTAAGTTGAAAATAGCGTTAATTTCTTCTTTATCATCGAAGTGATGTTTCACTCCATTTATTTCCTGATAGGTTTCGTGTCCTTTGCCTGCCACTAAAATCACATCGTTAGGTTGTGCCAAAAAACAAGCTGTTCTAATGGCTTCTCGTCGGTTGATGATGCATAGTGTTTTTTGCAAATCAACTGAGTCTAATCCTTGTAACATCTCATTGGCAATACATTGAGGGTCTTCAAAGCGTGGATTATCGGATGTGATAATTACCTTATTACTTCGTTTTGCAGCTTCTTGTGCCAACAGTGGGCGTTTGCCTTTATCTCTGTTTCCTCCGGCACCTACTACTGTGATAATTTGTCCACGATTCATCAAAACCTCTTGTATGGTTTTTAAAACATTTTCTAAAGCATCAGGAGTGTGTGCATAATCAACAATTGCAATTTTATTGTCCAAAGAATGTATGGTTTCAAATCGTCCTGAAGCGGGTGTTAAACTACTTAGGGCAACAAGAACTTCATCTTCGTTTTGTCCTAATAGTAATGCTGTACTATATCCTGCCAGAATATTATAAGCATTGAATTCACCACTGAAGCGCACCATAACTTCTTTTTTGTTAAGTTGCAGTAACATCCCTTCAAAGTGAGATTCAATAATTTTGACTTTGAAGTCGCTCATTTTACGTAACGAGTAACTGTATATTTTTGCTTTGCTATGCTGTACCATTACCTCACCGTTCTTATCGTCAATATTTGTAAGAGCAAAAGAGGTTTTAGGTAGATGATCAAACAAAGTTTGTTTAGCCTTTAGGTAGTTGGCAAATGTTTGATGATAATCCAAATGATCTCGGGTCAAATTGGTAAAAATGGCTCCGGTAAAATGAATCCCGGAAACTCTGTTTTGTACTATGGCGTGAGAACTAACTTCCATGAAAGCATACTCGCAACCTTCGGCTATCATTTGCTGTAACAGTTGATTCAAAGTGATGGCATCGGGGGTTGTGTGTGTGGTTTCTACTCTTTGATTCTGTATGTAATTACAAACTGTAGAAATTAACCCTGCTTTATACCCCAATTTCTTAAATAGGTCATAAAGTAAAGTAGCAGTCGTTGTTTTGCCATTTGTTCCTGTAACACCAACTAATTTGAGCTTTCTTGAAGGATGATTGTAAAAAGCTGAGGCTAATTCTCCCAGTATTTCACTACTGTCCTCTACCAATACATAACAAATGTTAGGGATTATATTTGAAGGTAACTCCTGACATAGAATAGCTGTAGCTCCTTGTTTAATTGCCAATTCAATGAAAGTGTGTCCATCAACGGCTGTTCCTTTGATGGCAACAAAAAGATCATTGGGTTGAATAGTCCTTGAGTCTAATGTGAGTTTTTCAATCTTTACATCAGGAGAGCCAATAATTTGTTTAACCTTTATTTCTTTTAATATTTTTTCTAATTGCATAACCTCAACTAAGTTAGTTTAGTTTTAAACTAATGGTTTGTCCTTTACTGATTCTTGTTCCTGCACCTATTGATTGTGAAGATACTTGTCCTGTTCCTGTTAACTTAACTCGTAAGCCCATTTGTTCCAAAAGGAAAACAGCATCTCTAGCTCCCATGCCTTTCACGTTAGGTACAAGATTTTGTTTTACTTCTATACTTTCTAAAGAGGCCAGATTAGTTTCGATGGTTGATTTCCCCCAAATTTTATTTTTCTTGTTTGGAATAAAGTCCTTCTTGGTCTCTATGTCTAATTTATCTAATACATAAAGCGTTTTCATCATTTCCCCTTTTTTGACATCAGGAACGACTATGCTTGTGCTGTCAATGGCATGATTAATTTCAAACTTTAAATCTTTGGCATATACTCTTTCGGCAATTTTCCTAAATACAGGGCCACACATATTAGCCGCAAAGGAACCGGGACCGGATCTTTGGATAGATATCATACAGCTGTACTTGGGGTTATCGGCCGGGAAATAACCACAAAAATTCATGTTGTAGTCAATCACGCCACTTTTATACCCCAGTTTACCTTTAGATATTTGAGCAGTACCTGTTTTCCCTGCAATGGAAACCTGATCAGACCACGCTGCTTTTCCTGTTCCATCTTCAACAACCAATAATAATAGATCTTGTATTTGCTTAATCGTTTTGCTGGAGGCAATGGAAGAGATCATCACTTCGGTGTCGTATTTTTCTACAATCTTTCCCTCCTTGGTGGCTGCTGATACCAGTCGGGGTCTCATCATCTTTCCGTTATTGGCAATTGCGTTGTAGAAGTTTAAAATATTTAATGGTGGAATTTGCGTTTCATAGCCAATGCTCATCCACGGGAGTGTAGTTCCTTCAAACTCTCCTTTTGCAGGACTTTTAATATATGGGATTCCTTCTCCCTCAATCTGTAGATTCAGAGGTTCTGACAATCCGATGCGTTTAATCCCATCCACAAATTGTTGTTTGTTATCTTTGTAAGCTCTATCGATTGGCTGCGATATCCCTATATTAGAAGAGTATTTAAATGCCTCGGTAAGTGAAATGGTACCATATCCCCCTCTGTGGTGGTTATGGTCTTTCATTTGTCGTCTGTACATCAAAGCCACTCCGTTACCTGTGCGAATTGAGTCGTTTAAGTTGACTTTTCCATCTTCCAAAGCAACCATCATAGAGGCTGTTTTGAATACGGAGCCGGGTTCATACATCGCACTGATAGCCAGGTTTTGCATTTCGTAGAATCTACCGTCTCCTGCTCGGCTCATATTGACAATGGCCTTTATGTCTCCGGTTGCTACATCCATTAAAATAGCTACCCCCGAGTTGGCATTTACCTCGTATAATTTATCGACCAAAGCCTTTTCACAGATGTCTTGCATATCCACATCCAATGTAGTTATGATGTCACATCCATCAATAGCCGGTTCATCCACCAAATCAATGTATCTGTTGCGTACTTTTTGTCTGTGAACTAATCCCGGCTTACCTTTTAATAAGCTGTCGAATGACCGTTCAATACCATTTTTTGCAACATCCTGTTTGTCTAGAAACACATCGCCCAATGTTCGTTGAGCCAGTGTTCCAAAAGGTCTCTTTCTTTGGTTCTTGTATTCATTATGATGAAAACCTCCTGTGTATTTGCTTAAATTAAAAACAGGCAGCTTAAGCATTTCTTTATATTTTGTGTATGAAATGGGTTTGGGGTAGAGCAGATGGTTCTGACTGTTGATTTTTCGACCTCTAAGAATGTTGTTCTTGAAATAGCTAACACTTTTATCCGGTAAAATGCGATGCATACTCTTGGCTATTTCATCCAAATTAGCCATTAAAAGCGAATCTGTGCCTGTTCGTTTACACGTTTTAAAGTCCATATATATACGATACTCGGGTAAAGAACTTGCCATTAACTTACCATCGGCAGAGAGAATGTTTCCTCTGATGGGAGAAGTTACTACATTTTCTCTCTCTAGGCGTTTAGCCACTGTTTCCCAGTAATCTCGTTCAAAAAACATGATAACCGCTGCTTTTACAACGATGGCAATACCCAATAACACCATGACAAGGATGATCAGGGTATAGCGGTTTAATATTTTTCTTGTGGATGATTTCACTTCTACTTGTTTTACTTAATCAAATAGGGAGGTGTAGTAGAACTCTCTAAAGTGCTTGACTCTTTGGATATATAATCTTCAATTCTGGATTGGCGACTTTTCTCCATTAGTTCAGAGCTACGAGTTAAGGCCTCATATTTAATATCGACTAACTCTTTTCTTAGTTGGTCTATCTCTAATTGTTTATGTTGGCAAGAGTAACGATTGCTAATGTAAATGATAATGAAAATCAAAATCAATACCAATAATCCCGCTTGCTTTTTTAAAAAACTATCTGCTAAGATGTCTCCTCCAATAAAGGATTTCCAAAACCGTCTGGCACTTTCTTTTTTCTTATCTTTTTCCATAACGCTGTACTCCTATTTTTTCTCTGCTATTCTTAGTTTGGCACTTCTTGCTCTAGGGTTACTCTCTATCTCCTCTTCGGTAGGAGTTATTACTCGTCCGGTAATTACCTTGTAAGGAGAAATAACGTTTCCATAAAAATCTTTCTCCACAACTCCTTGAACATTGCCTGTTTTCATTACATTCTTTACAATTCTATCTTCCAGCGAATGATAGGTAATTACTACTAGTCTACCCCCTGTATTCAACACATTTTCAGCAGATGTTAATAGCTCCTCAAGAGCCAATAGTTCCTCGTTAACTTCTATGCGTAAAGCTTGAAATACTTTAGCGAAATCTTTAGCAATGCGGTTGGGCTTAAAAAGTGGTCTAATTAAATCCGTTAGTCTTTCAATAGAATTAATGACCTCCTGTTCTCTACCTTTTACGATTACCGAAGCTAACCTCCTGCTATTTTTAAGTTCACCATATCTGTACAGTAAATCGGCCAGCTTCTCTTCCGAATAAGTGTTTAGTACCTCTTCAGCAGTCTTTGTTGACTTTTGATTCATTCGCATATCGAGTTTACCTCCCAGTTTGAAAGAGAAACCTCTCTCTCTCTCGTCCAGATGATGAGACGAAACCCCCAAGTCTGCTAGTATTCCATCTACCTGCGTGATGTTATGATATTGCAGGAAGTTTTGAATGTATCTAAAATTACTTTGAACAAAAGTAAAACGAGGATCAGTAATTCTGTTTTCTGAAGCAGCTACATCTTGATCAAAACCAAACAGGTGCCCCTGTGGGTTTAATTGATTAAGAATACCTTTGGAGTGACCACCGCCACCAAAAGTTACATCTACATAGATCCCCTCAGGGTTAATGTTTAACCCCTCAAGACTTTCCTCGAATAAAACGGGTATGTGATAGGTCTCTTTGTTACTCATCTTGCGTTGGCTTTTCTTCTTTCATTATCTCTTCAATAGTTTCTCCAAAGTTTTCCGGAGACATAAACGGTTTGTCTGTCAAGTGAGATGCCCAAACCTCTATCTTTTCGTCCATCCCAATAAATCGCACTTCGCCTACAATTTCTGTCATCTGAAGGTATCTTTTGGGTATTAGAATCCTACCGTTGGCGTCAAGTGATAAGATCTCTACATCGCTTACAAACTGGCGAAACACCAATTGATGGCTTGCATTCCATTTGTTCAATCGTTGCTTAAGCTCATTCAGCTCTTTGTTCCATACCTCTTCGGGATATAGAACCAGGCAGTTCTGAAAGATGTCCTTTCTTAGGATGAGTGTTCCTTCGGTTATCTTTTTTCTGAAAAGAGCCGGAATAAATACCCTTCCTTTTGCGTCTAGTTTTGCTTCTATGTTCCCTAAAAATCTCATCAAATTACACCTTAATATATATAAGGGGTAAAAATACATAATTCCCCACAAAACTCCACCTTTTACCACTAAATATTTATCAATAAGTTTTCAACAGTTTGCAGATATAAAATATATAAGGGAAATTAGCCTAAATTGTGAAGGTTTGTGTTTGATAATCAATGGATTTAAGTTGTTTTCTTTTTGTGCACTTTTGTTGCTGCTTATTTTTGCGTTTATTTGTCCGTTTTTATTTGTATCGCATGTTTTTTTGAGAATGCTAAGCCATGAGTACTGCAAAGGGGGAGGTTCTCGGTCCTAGACCTAAAGGTCTTCGGTCTAGGACCGAAGGGGTGTCGGTCTAGGACCGAGGAGGTCTGAGTCTAGGAGAGGATAAAGAATAAGTCTTGAATTCGTGTTTTTGTAGTGAATTTTCTTCTGTTTTTCAACTTAGAGGGTTCCTTTGTTGTTTCATCTGTGTTTTAGTTTGGGAAAAGGGGAAGTTATTATTTTTAGTTATAATTCTATGTAATTTAAAAAGATAGTTTAATTTTGCTGTTTAACTAGGCTTTCGAAAGCATGAATGAAGATTCTTTATTTTTAATTGATGTTGATAGAATATTAAAAGAAAAAGCTTCTAAATATTATAAATACATCCCCAAATTCATCATTTCATATCTGAAAAAAATAGTTCATCAAGATGAACTGAATGTTTTTTTGAGAGAAATGGAAGGCATTGAAGGTGTAGATTTTTTAGAAGGTTGTGTTTCTTTTCTAGATATGGAGCTTCAAGTAGAAGGATTGGAAAATCTACCTATTGGTGGTTCCTATACTTTTGTCTCTAATCACCCTTTGGGTGGGCAAGACGGAGTTGCTTTGGGTTACATCTTAGGAAAGAAATTCGATGGACACGTAAAGTATCTGGTAAATGACTTATTGATGAATCTAAAAGGCCTAGCTCCATTATTTATTCCTATTAATAAAACCGGAAAGCAGTCTCGTGATTTTCCAAGAATGGTTGAGGCTGGGTTTGCCTCGGATAATCAGTTGATTATGTTTCCTGCTGGGCTTTGCTCCAGAAAAATTAATGGTAAAATACAAGATTTGCCTTGGTCAAAGACCTTTGTTACTAAAAGTGTGCAGACCAAACGAGCTGTTGTGCCTGTGCATTTTGGAGGTGCTAATTCCAATTTCTTTTATAATCTATCCAAAGTCTGTAAATTTTTAGGAATAAAGTTTAACATTGCTATGTTGTATTTAGCAGATGAGATGTTTAAAAACAAGCACAAGTCTTTTCGTGTTGTTTTTGGAGAGCCTATTCCTTGGGAAACTTTTGATGATAGTAAGAAACCTCAAGAGTGGGCACAAGAAGTGAGAAAAAAAGTCTATCAATTAACAGTATAGGGGTAAAATACGACACAAAATAATATGGAAGATATTATACAACCAATAAATAAAGAGCTAATTGTTAGCGAATTGACGGAAAGTAAGCGTTTGCGCATGACTAACAGAAGTCAGAATGATATTTATATTATTACAGCGGAAAATTCTCCTCATACCATGATGGAAATTGGTCGCTTGCGTGAAATAGCCTTTCGTGCTGCAGGTGGTGGTACAGGTAAGTCTTATGACATTGATGAGTACGATACTATGGAGAATGGGTATAAACAATTGATTGTTTGGGACCCTATTGACCAGCAAATTATTGGTGGTTATCGTTATTTGCTAGGAACTGATGTATTACTTGACGAACAAGGTGTTCCCGGTTTGGCTACGGCCCATATGTTTAATTTCTCTGAAAGATTCATTAAAGAATATTTACCCAACACCATTGAATTGGGGCGCTCTTTTGTTACATTGGAGTATCAGTCAACCCGAGCTGGAAGTAAAGCTATTTTTGCGTTGGATAATTTATGGGATGGCTTAGGAGCATTAACGGTGATCATGCCTAATGTGAAATACTTCTTTGGTAAGGTTACTATGTATCCAAGTTACCATCCTAAGGGGAGAGATATGATTCTTTATTTCCTTAAAAAGCACTTTGAAGATGAGGAGTGTTTAATTACGCCCATTATACCTTTAGCTATTAAAGAGAATGAAAAAGAGCTTGCTGCTACTTTTAACAAAGAGAGTTTTAAGGAAGACTATAAAATATTAAATACGGAAATACGAAAATTGGGCTATAATATTCCTCCATTAGTGAATGCGTATATGAGTTTAAGCCCCACCATGCGAATTTTTGGAACTGCTGTAAACGATACTTTTGGCGATGTAGAAGAAACCGGAATTCTGATTGCTGTGGATGAGATTTTGGAAGAAAAACGTATGCGCCACATTGAGTCTTTTATTAAAGAAAACCCAAAGAATTTTCAGGTTCAACCCTCCAAGAAAGTTTCGTATAGCATTCTTAAAAAAGACGAGTAAAAAAGGCCATTCTGTTAAATAGAAGGTAATGAGCTACCATTAATTTTTTGATAAAAGTCTAAAGCAAAGACATCGGTCATGCCTGAAATGTAATCCAATACTGCTTGAATTCGGAGAAAACGGTTGGGGTTATGTAAATCGTATTGTTGTGATGCTCTGTTGAGCAGTAGCTTAGAATAGGTGTTGTCTGGGTTTAGAACAGCATTAATCATTAAGTCGAGCAGAGTCGTGATAATCTTATATCCCGCAATTTCAACATCTACCACATCTTGTGAGTTGTATATTCTTTTCTGAGCCACTTTGCTACAATTCTTATAGGCTTCTAAGGGCCTTTCTCCAATAGATTTAATTAGTGTGGAGTTGAATGATCCTTCTAAAATCTCTGTATGGTTTTGCACGAAAGCCTGAGTGCACTCTTGAATTAATAAGCCTATAATAGAGGAACGTAAGTATGCAATTTGTTCGTTGGTATCTGTTACGAATTGAAAATGAGATTTGATTCGTTCTTGTCTTTCTGAGGGGAAGAAGCTTAAAAATAATTCTTGGGTTTCTTCGGTTGATATGATCTTGAGTTTATGGGCATCTTCTATGTCCATCACTTGATAACAGATGTCATCAGCAGCTTCAACTAAGTAAACCAAAGGATAGCGGGCATAACGTATGGGGTTAGAGTCTATTTGCTTTATCTTTAATTTATGGGCTATGCGTTCATAACTCTCTATTTCAGAGTGGAAAAAGCCGAATTTTTGTTTGTTTGCTGCAACGGAAGTGAAAGGGTATTTCACTATGGAAGCCAAAGTGGAGTAAGTCATTACAAATCCACCCGCTCTTCTACCTTTGAACTGATGAGTAAGTAGTCGGAAAGCATTAGCATTTCCTTCAAAATGGATTAAGTCACTCCACTCTTCGGCTGAAAAATCGGATTTCAACCTTTGTCCTGCTCCTTCAGAAAAGTAAGTAGCAATGGCTTTTTCTCCCGAATGTCCAAAAGGAGGATTTCCCAAATCGTGAGCCAAACAGGCTGCAGAAACAATGCTTCCGATTTCAGGAAGAAGGGTGTCTTGCAGTGTAGGGTCTTGTTGGATTAGTTTACGAGAGACATCACTGCCAAGCGATCTACCTACACAGGAAACTTCTAAACTATGTGTGAGTCGGTTATGAACAAAGACGCTGCCGGGAAGGGGAAAAACTTGAGTTTTATTTTGTAATCGTCTAAACGGAGCAGAAAAAACCAGTCGATCAAAATCACGCTGAAACTCCGAGCGATTCTCTTTTTTGTTTTTCTCAAAACTCTCCAACCCAAATCGCGTGGTAGATAATAAATCTTTCCAATTCATAACTTCCTTTTTGTTTATTCTTTTTCTCCCTTTTGCCTGTTGTGTTTCACTAATTTAACGGCAAAGGTATGTGTAATTGCACCAAATTAGCTATTTTCGTCATTAAATATAAAAATAAGTCTTCACAATGAAAATTAAAGTAATAAATAAATCCTCACATGCTTTACCTCAGTATGAAACAGAGTTATCTGCAGGAATGGATATACGTGCCTATGTAGAGGAACCTATTGTCTTAGAGCCTATGGCGAGGAAATTGATTCCTACCGGACTATTCATTGCCCTTCCTAAAGGATACGAAGCTCAAGTTCGTCCTCGTAGTGGTTTAGCTATAAAAAAAGGAGTTACGGTACTTAATACTCCCGGAACCATTGACGCAGATTATCGAGGCGAAATATGTGTCATACTCATTAATTTATCTCAAGAAGCATTTGTTATCAATAATGGGGAACGAATAGCACAAATGGTAATTGCCTCGCATGAGCAACCTCAGTGGGAACTGGTGGAAGAATTGGATGAAACCGAAAGGGGTGCTGGAGGGTTTGGACATACCGGAAACAAATAAAAACAATGAAGAATCAAACAAACGTAAGAAAGATTGGCTTACCGGCACTTCTTTTTACTTTCATGTTATTCTTTTTATCCTCTTTTACTTTAGAAAAATCAGTAAAGGGTTCTACAACACTTTGTACTTCGGTTTTGCAACAGAAACAGAGCTATTTCTATCTTGAAGGGTTAAAAAAGAAATATCAGGGGAGTCTTGATGAGGCTTATGAGTTTTTTGAGTATAGTCTTTCTTTAGGTGAAGAGGCTTCGGCCTTAAATGAGTTAGCTATTCTGGATGTTCGGATGGGAGATATTGATAGTGCATTGAAGCGTTTGGAAAAAGCAGTAGCCATTGATTCTACAAACTTTTGGTATGCACAGAATTTGGCTGGGTTATACTTGCAAAAAGATATGCGTGATGAGGCGATTCAGCTTACCGAACGTATGGTAGAATGGTTTCCGAATAAAATGGATGTTCTTTTTGCTCTTTTGGATTTGTACAGTCAAACAGAGGATTATGAGAATCTGCTCTTGGTGCTTGATCGTATAGAAGAAAAAATGGGCAAATCAGAGCAAATGAGTATGGAGAAATTTCGTCTGTATTTGCAATTTGAAGAGGAAGATAAGGCTTTAGAAGAAATAGAAGAGCTTGTTGCAGAGTATCCTAATGATTTACGTTATCGTGTATTATTAGGAGATGTTTTGATGCAGGTAGATCGAAAAGAAGAAGCTTATAAGATTTATCAAGAGGTTCTGGAGGAAGAACCCGATCACGTGATGGCGATGTTGTCTTTGGCTACCTATTACGAAAAAGAGGGTAATCAGCAGAAACACGAGGAATACTTAGATAGCTTGCTTGAAAATAATAAGGTGGTTCCTGAAATTAAGGCAAGTATTTTACGAATGATTATATCCAAAGGAAATACTACTGAGGCCGATAGTTTGAATATAGCGGCTAAGTTTCATAAGGTGCTTTCGGCTGATACGGAAGATGAGCAAATACCCTTGTTTTATGCTCAGTACTTGATGTCAAAAAAAGACAATGATGCAGCCCAACCTTTGTTGAAAAGGGTGGTAGAGATTAATCCTACGAATAAGGCGGCTCGTATGATGTTATTGAGCATTGTGGCACAGGCTAACGATTATAAAGGGATTATTGAGGTTTGTGAACCCGGTATAATAGCTACGCCCGATGTATTGGAATTCTATTTCTATTTGGCTATTGCTTATAATCAGGTCAATCGATTGGAAGAGACCTTAACTGTATCGCAAAAAGCATTGGAGCAGATAACACCGGAAACACCTAAAGAGGTAGTCTCCGATTTTTATGCGATTATGGGGGACGTATATCATCAACTCCATAAGGTTACAGAATCCTTTGCTGCTTATGACTCCTCCTTGGTCTATAACAACAATAACATAGGTGTGTTGAATAACTATGCCTATTATTTATCTGAAAAAGGAGAAAATTTAGATGTTGCCGAGGAGATGAGTTATAAAACCATTAAGGCTGAACCTAAAAATTCCACCTATTTAGATACTTATGCCTGGATTCTGTTTATGAAAAAGAACTATGGTGAAGCAAAGATATATATAGATGATGCTTTGAAGAACGGAGGAGATGAAAGTGAGGTAATAGTAGAGCATAGTGGAGATATCTATTATTTGAATGGCGAAAAAGAGAAGGCACTGGAGTTTTGGCAACAAGCCAAAAAGTTAGGAGGAGACTCTAAATTGCTACATAAGAAGATTAAAAAGAAAAAGTATTATAGTAAGTAATGACGTTGAAAAAATATTGGATTTCTTTCCTTTTTATTGCCTGTCTTATGACTTCTTGTGTATCGACTCGATCCGTATTTTCGGGTACAGAAGTTAGAGAGGCCCCTTCGCTTTCTTCACGTGTTGAGACTTTTTATTGGGATGAAACAACCAAGCAGAAGCAGAAAGCTAAAGGGAATATGCGATGGGTAAAAAAAGAATCTATTCAACTCTCATTTAGAACACCAATTGTTCCGTCGGAAACTCTAAGAGTAATCTTTACGCCCGATAACGTTCAACTGTTTAATCGTTTGGAAAAAGAATATATCGAGTTAACCTATGAAAAATTAAAGCGAAAATTTCCCCAGTTGCTAAGTTTCTCTGAATTGGAAGAAGCTCTTTATCTGGCTATTCAACCGAAAGGAAAAGGAAGATTACAGGGAGCCCAGTTAGGACTTTCTTTTTTTACAACCTATGATTTGTTTATTGATAGAGTGGATTTGGAGCCTGTAGAATTGTATCCAACGAGTATTCCCAAGAGTTATAAGAGGATTGATGAGGATGATTTTATTAATCAGTTAAGTTATGAGTAGACGAATATTTTTTATTCTACTATTGTTTATGTCTGCCTCCTCCTTATTGATGGGACAGACCAGTGATTTCATTAAAGAGCTGGAGCGTCAGCGCATGACTATTCAACAACAAATAAAAGATACGGAGAATTTATTAAAAACGACGAAGAAGGATGTGGGTGGACAGTTGAATAGTCTAGCAACACTAACAGGCCAAATAGATGAACGTAAACGATTAATATTGCAACTGAATGCGGATGTTGAGGCGATGGATAAAGAGATTATTTCTTTAAATAATCAATTGGCAGAGTTAGAGAAAAACTTAAAAGAGAAAAAAGATCAGTATGCTCTTTCTGTTCGTTATTTACAACGAAACAGAAGCATACAAGATAAGTTGATGTTTATTTTTTCTGCAGAAACACTTTCTCAAACCTACCGAAGGATGCGTTATGTCAAAGAGTATGGTCAATATCAGCAGAAACAGGGGGAAGAAATTTTAGAAAAGCAGAAAGAAATCAATAAAAAGAAAATCGACTTAGAGCAAACCCGTCAAGTAAAGATGGCTCTGATAACAGCTCGGGAAGAGGAAATGGATAAGTTGCAAAGTCAAGAAAAGCAAAAACGAACGTTGGTAGGAAGTCTGCAACGAAAACAAAAAGATCTGCAAAAAGAGATTAACAAAAAAAGGGTTGAAGCAAATAAGCTTAATGCCCGAATAGATAAACTGATTGAGGAGGAGATAGAGAAAGCTCGTCGTCTGGCTGAGGCTGAGCGAAAAAAAGCAGGTAAAGAAACAGGAAAAGTGGAAGAAAAAAAGACCCCTATGGGTGAATTTATTATGACTCCTGCTGATCAAAAGCTTTCGGGTAGTTTTGTCAATAATAGAGGGAAGCTTCCTATTCCTATTTCCACCCCTTATATTATCATTAGTCGTTACGGACAGTACAATGTGGAGGGACTCCGTAATGTGAAGTTAGATAATAAGGGGATTGATATTCAAGGTCAACCCGGTGCTGATGCACTTTCCATTTTTAATGGTAAGGTAGCTGCTGTGTTTGAATTCAATGGATTATTTAATATCCTTGTACGTCACGGGAATTACATTTCGGTTTATTGTAACTTAGCCAAAGCGTATGTGAAATCGGGCGATGAGGTGAAAACTAAACAAAGCTTAGGTCAGATTTATTCTGATCAAAGTGATAATAACCGCACTATCCTTCACTTTCAGCTGCGCAAGGAAACCGTAAAACTTAACCCGGAACTTTGGATCAGTCGCTAAAGAGAGAAAGGGAATGGATTAATTTTATATCATCATAAAATTAATCCACAAAAACTATTATTCAACAGTTAACCCATTAAGTAAATCGTAATATAAAGGTGTAGCCTTCTCCAATTCAGATAATAAAATGTATTCATTTGCTGTATGGGAGCGAGCTGAGTTTCCCGGTCCAATTTTAACAGAAGGGAAAGGCATCAATGCTTGGTCGGATAATGTTGGAGAGCCAAAGGGAGTTAGTCCTAGTTGTTGAGCTCTTTTAATAAAGAAATGGTCCTTTGGTAAATGAGAGGCATTTAGTCGCGTAGATCTAGGAATAGCCTTTGATGAAATGTTTTTTTGAATAATTTCATAAATCTCTTTATTGCTATACATTCCATTGCTTCTTATGTCCACAACAAAAGAACATTTATCGGGAACAACATTATGCTGAGTGCCGGCTTCAATTTGAGTAACAGTCATTTTTACTTCTCCTAGTACTTCTGATTGTTTGTCAAAACGAAAGCTTTTAATCCATAAAACATCTTCCAATGCTTTATAAATTGCATTAACCCCCTCGTTCCTTGCTGCATGTCCTGATTTGCCTTCTGCTGTTATATCTAATACCATTAGCCCTTTTTCTGCTATGGCTGGTTGCATTTGCGTGGGCTCTCCCACAATGGCAAAGTCAATAGGAGGAAGAAGAGAAATTACACTTTCAATTCCTTGGTCTCCTGAGACTTCCTCTTCACATGAAGCTAAAAATATGAGATTGTAAGATTGATTGGTGGTCGATAAAAGTTTAAAAACCTCAAAAAGAGTAACCAAGCTGGCTCCAGCATCGTTGCTTCCTAAACCATAGAGTTTTCCATTTTCCTCAAGAGGAGTAAAAGGATCTATTGACCACCCATTAACCGGTTTGACTGTGTCAATATGAGAGTTAAGGAGCAGGGTGGGTTTCTGGGTGTTGAAACCTGGGCTTAAACACCAAATGTTGTTCCCCATTCTACCCGACTCAATGCCTTCAAGCTCTATATGTCTTTCTAAGAAATCTGCTAGAGCCTCTTCCTCTCTACTCATAGAAGGAATACGAATTAAATCTGTTAGCAGCTGTTTTGCTTCAAGAAAACTTAACTCTCTATCCATAATTCTCTGTCTAATAATTATACATAGTACCTGTTGGTGTAAAGTTACAAAAAAGAAAAACAAAAGAGTTAAAGGAGCAACTACTTTTACGCTAGCAGCCTTATAACTGTTTGATTATAAAATACAAGAATAACAACAAAGGTTATCTACTAATTCCAAATAAAACTATACCTTTGCTACGTTGATTAAGAAATTACAATAAAAATATGAATATGAGCACTACTCATTTAGCCGTTTTAGTACGCCAGCAAGCAAAAAAATACGGTAAAAGAACTGCATTGAAATATAGAGATTATAGTAAAGAAAGGTGGATTCCTATTTCTTGGGATTTATTTGCTGATACTGTCGATCGTGCTGCTAATGCACTTGTACATTTGGGAGTAGAAGAACATGAAAATATTGCTATATTCTCTCAAAACAAACCGGAATATTTATATGTGGATTTTGCAGCATTTGCTAATCGTGCAGTTACTATTCCACTTTTTGCTACTAGTTCTGAGTCGCAAGTACAATATATGATCAATGATGCACAGATAAGATATGTCTTTGTAGGTGAACAACTTCAGTATGATATTGCTTTTCGTATAATTGCTTTATGCCCTTCATTGCAACAGATCATTATTTTTGATAATTCTGTGGTGAAAGATCCAAGAGACGATCATTCTATCTATTTTGATGAGTTTTTAAAGAATGGGAATAAGGCAGCATATAAAGAAACTGTAGAAAAAAGAAGAGCTTCAGCCTCTCCAGAAGATTTAGCAAATATTTTATATACTTCGGGAACTACTGGAGAATCAAAGGGGGTGATGTTGCATCATTCAAATTATCTTGCTGCTATAGAAGCCCACAATGAACGTTTGGTGGATATGTCTGACGCTGATGTGGTGATGTCGTTTCTTCCATTGGCTCATGTATTTGAAAAAGCTTGGGTTTATTACTCTTTATATGTAGGCGCACAAGTCTGCGTGAACTTAAATCCAGCTGATATTCAGAAAACATTAAAAGAGGTACGTCCTACATTAATGTCGAATGTGCCTCGTTTTTGGGAAAAAGTGTATATCGGGGTTAAGGAGAAAATAGACAGTACAACAGGTATGACTAAGGTTTTGATGTTAGATGCCCTTAAAGTAGGTCATAAACATAATATTGAATGTGTTAGGGTGGGCAAAAAACCATCTTTAGCCCTTCGGTTGAAATATAAGTTCTATGAGAAAACAGTTTATTCTTTATTGAAGAAAACATTAGGCTTGGATAGAGGAAACTTTTTCCCTACAGCAGGAGCTACTGTTCCTAGTGAAATTTGTGAGTTTGTACATTCAGTAGGTATTAACATGCTGGTTGGGTATGGCTTAACAGAATCTACAGCAACAGTATCTTGCTTCTTATATAAAGATAGAGGTTTTGAAATAGGATCTGTTGGTACACCAATGCCTGGAGTCGAAGTAAAAATAGGAGAGAATAATGAAATTTTACTCCGTGGAGCGACAATAACCAAAGGCTATTATAATAAGGAGAAAGAGAATGAAAAGGTGTTTGATGAAGACGGCTTTTTTAGAACAGGAGATGCCGGTTACTTCAAGAATGGTGAATTATATCTAACAGAGCGCATAAAAGATTTATTTAAAACATCAAATGGTAAATATATCACCCCACAGGCTATAGAGTCTAAGCTGTTGGTCGATAGATATATAGACCAAATTGCAATTATTGCTGATCAACGAAAATTTGTATCTGCACTTATTGTTCCTGATTTTCACTATTTACACAACTATGCTAAGGATAAAGGAATAAAATTCGATTCAAACGAAGAACTGATTAAGAACCCAAGAATCCTCAATCTTTATGAAAAGAGAATAGATACCCTGCAACAGCAATTTGCTCATTATGAGCAGATAAAGAAATTTACGCTTTTACCTGAAGCCTTTAGCGTTAAAAGTGGTGAATTGACTACTACCTTGAAATTGCGCAGAAATGTGGTTGCTAATAATTACAAATTGTTAATTGATAAAATGTATAAGGAGGATGAACCTCATTACAATCCGGAAATACATTAACCTTAATAAATATAGATAGTATAAGAATGGAAGATTATAATCAAGACAATCAAATAAAAATAGAGTTAGATGAAGAGGTGGCGTTAGGAACGTATGCAAACCTAGCTGTAATTACTCATTCTTCTTCAGAGTTTATATTAGACTTTATTCGGATAATGCCTGGTACACCTAAAGCAAAGGTGCAATCTAGGATTGTTTTAGCTCCTGAACATGCTAAAAGGTTAATGATGGCTTTGAAAGACAACATTAATAAATATGAAAATGTTTTAGGGAAAATACAATTACCTGAAGATGTGAATCTTCCACCTTCTCTTAATGTTAAAGGGGAAGCTTAAAAAAAAGAGTTAATGTATTGATTATTTAATTTTTATTTGTAATTTTGCAGGCCGATTGGATTTTGAAAAAGCGAAAAATAAATTAATAATATATATAAAATAGATTAAAAAATGCCTACGATTCAACAATTAGTAAGAAAAGGGCGGACTGTTTTGAAGGAGAAAAGTCACTCTCCCGCACTGGATTCATGTCCACAAAGACGTGGCGTGTGTGTGAGGGTATATACTACTACTCCTAAAAAACCAAACTCCGCAATGCGTAAAGTGGCTCGTGTCCGCTTAACAAATCAGAAAGAGGTGAACTCTTATATTCCTGGTGAAGGACATAATCTTCAAGAACACTCTATTGTGTTAGTTCGTGGAGGTCGTGTGAAAGATTTGCCAGGTGTTCGCTATCATATTGTACGTGGTACATTAGATACTGCTGGAGTAGAAGGACGTACACAAAGTCGTTCTAAATATGGAACTAAGCGTCCTAAAAAATAATTTCACTTAAAAAATTAATAGTTTAAACCCGTTTTAGTTTTCTGGATAGCTACATAATATAAGGTTGAG
>CAZGUI010000014.1:0-48840 GCA_964528875.1 uncultured Bacteroides sp.
CTTAGAAGCTTTGGGTTCAATGTGAGATTTTCGTTATAATATTAAAATAATTAATCAGATGAAAATAATAATAAAAAACGGCTTTATAAAGCTCAGTATAGTATTAATCACTGTTTGTTTTTTATCGGTTTTTGGCTCTTGCACAAGCGATTTTGGTGATATAAATAAAGACCCTAATGCGGCTACTGAAAAGGAGTTAGGATATGACAATCTAGGTGTGGGCTCACTCATTACTCAAATTCAACATCAAATCTATCCTTGTGTTACAAAAGATCAGAATATAGATGTAAATAACTATCAGAAAATGTATAGTCTAGCTGGTGATGTATATTCTGGGCATCAAGGCGCTTCCAATATGTTCGATAATAATGGTAGAAACAATACCACATACGATATGACTCCTGATTGGTATAGTATTGCTTATTCAGTAGGTTATCAGAATTATATGACGCCTTGGTATACCTTACTGAAGAAAAAAACAATTAGTCCGGAGGCTTTTGCTGTGGGGCAAATTCTTAAAGTTTTTGGTATGCATCGTATTACGGATATGTATGGTCCTCTGCCTTATAAAGATTTTATTCCTGCTTCAAATGTGCCTTTTACTTCACAAGAAGATGTTTATGATACCTTTTTTGATGAGTTAGATGAGGCTACTGCGATATTAAAGGAATATATAAAAAATAATCCTGGAGCAAAATCGCTAGTCGATTATGATAAAATTTATGGTAGTGACTTTAATAAATGGATTTTATTTGCTAATTCATTGAAATTAAGACTTGCTATGCGAATCGTTTATGCTGATGCGGCTAAGGCTAAACTAAAAGCAGAAGAAGCCATTGCTGATGGGGTTTTTGCTACCAATGATGATAATGCAATGATTCGGGTAAATGGAACCTCTACAGTAAATCCTTTATATATGATTTGTTATACTTATAATGATACGCGTTTAGGTGCAACGATGGAGTCTTACTTAAAAGGTTATAAAGATCCTCGACTAAAACTTCTTTTTAATATTTCTGAGGTGTCAGAATATAAGGATTATAACGGAATTAGATCGGGAGTAATCTTTGAAGGAAATGAATATAAAGTCTTTTCGCTGTTAAATGTAACTTCCTCGACACCTATTCAGATTATGACAGCTGCAGAAGTTCTCTTCTTACGTGCTGAGGCGGCATATAGAGGTTGGAATGCAGGTGGAGAGTCAGCTCAGAGTTTATATGAAGAAGGAATACGCATAGCTTTTGCTCAAGTGGGTGCAGGAAATGAAAGTGAATATATTGCAGGAACTACATTACCAGAACCTTATATTGATCCGGTAAAGTCTAGATATAATTACAAGAATACAGGTAGAGTTGTTGTGAAATGGGATGAATCGTCTGGTCTGGAACAAATAATTACTCAAAAATGGATTGCTCTTTATCCTGATGGACAAGAAGCGTGGAGTGAATTTAGGCGTACCGGATTTCCAAGGGTGATACCTATAGGTGAAAATTACAGTGGGGGTAGTGTAAATACAGCAAAACAGGTTGCGCGCTTACCTTATCCATACAATCTGAAGAATGATTATCCTCTGTTATATCCTGAAGCATTGACGCTTTTAGGTGGAGCTGATACAGGAGGTACTAAGTTATGGTGGGATAAAAACAGCGCCAAACCTTATCAATAAGAATTTTCATTTTATAGAATATGAATAAACACAGCTAAATAATATGAAAAAAAAGAATTTAATAATAAGTGTATTTTCTTTCTTCTTTATCGTCCTTGTTGGATGTGAGTCATGGACAGAAGTTACTCCTAAAGTTTTACCGGAAACCTTGTTCTCATCGTTGACTCCAGAGGAAGAAGCCGATTTAATTGCCTATAAAAACTCAGATCATAAATTGTTTTTTGGTTGGATTAATTATTCTCCGGCGACTCCATCAATGCAAACTCGTTTAATTGGTATTCCTGATAGTATGGATATTGTTTCTTTTTTTACGGGTTATGTTGATAATGAGCAGAATAGAAGGGATGTAAAATTTTTACAAGAAAGAAGAGGAACAAAAGTTTTAGTGACTATGTGGCCTGAACCTTATTTTAGTAGAGGTAAGCCTGGAGCGAATGACTTGGATTCAATGAAAATTTACGCAAAAAATCTAGCAGAATCAATTTTTGAATGGGAGTTAGATGGTTTCGATTTAGATTATGAGCCTTCTTTTGGAGGAGATAGTTACTCTATGGAAATGATGAGAACGTTTATTGATGTAATGAGCGAGTATATGGGGCCTAAATGTAAAGAGGAGTATAAAGTTAATGGAAAACATAAATTACTTGTAGTAGATGGTCAATGGCAAGACCCTGAGTATGCAGATCGTTTTGATTATTTCATTGGGCAAGCCTATCAGTCATCTAGTCATTCCTCTTTACATAGTAGATTGGATGGAGCCGGTTCTAGAGATTATGGAAAAGGGTTTCCTAATAACAAAAGAATTTTTTGTGAGTGGACTAGCGAAGTAGGAAACTATTTTGGTGGGGGTGGTGATCGTTATAACTACTTTAATGAAGAATTGGGACAGAATGAAATAATTCCTAGTTTATGGGGAATGGCACATTATGCAAATGAATTTAATACTGCAGGATGTGGTGTATATGTATTACAGTTCGCTTATGCTGAAGATAATCACTTAAGTAAACCAGTTCCCCCTAATAACTATTTTTATGCAAGGCAGGCTATTCAGATTATGAATCCAGCTACTATAAAGAAAGTCCCTGCTCCAACTGAGGAATAAAAAAATAAAACTTAAAGAAAAATGAAAAGATCATTAAAAATATATATACTAGTACTCTTGCCCTTTATTTGTGCATTAGTATTTCAATCATGTAATGATGATGTTGAGGTTGATGCAGTATACATCACAGCAGCTGAAAAAACATCGACAACTAGTTTCTCTGCTAGAAACAATGGGGATAACTTAGGTATCACTGTGTCTACGTCTTTAATTGCAGAAGCAGATGTTTCTGTTGAGTTATCTATAGATAACTCTTTAGTTGAAAGATATAATAAAGATCACAATGAGGCTTATCAATCACTTCCCGAAGGAACTTGTTCTTTGTCTGAGTCTTCCTTGTTGGTAACAAAAGGAAACTATAGATCTGATGCTATTAAGTTGATAGTTAATGATGTGGAAAAAGTGGGTAAAGGTGTAAACTATTTGTTACCCATTAAGCTAGTGAGTAAAAGTAAAGATTATCCATCTCTTCCTGGTAGTGATGTTCTCTATGTAATTATAAATAGGACAATGTTGGTTAATGTTCCTAAGTTAAATGGTAGAAATTACTTTAAGGTAGAGTTTAAAGATAATGATGTTAGTAGGTTGCAGAACCTAGATGCATTTACTATGGAGGTTAGAGTGAACTTATGGAAATTCCCTTTCTATAATGGAAGTACTGGTAATAATCTAATGGGAATACTTGGTTTCCCGCAAGAAGAACCTGAAAGAAGTGCCTGGCTTTTCGTAGATGGAACTCCTGATAGAGTTGGAGGGAAAGGAAACATTCCTGTATTTATGTTTGGAGTAAAAGGATGGGGTGTTTATGCTGGAAAACTTGGGTTTACCATTGAAAAAGATGCTTGGTATCACGTGGCTGGTGTATTTAGTGAAAATAAATTGAAGTTATATATTGATGGGGAATTATTTGTAGAAACAGAATATAAAAATAAAGTTTCTTTTATTGAAAAGTTCTATATAGGAGCATCACCCGGAGTACAAAATGGATTCTACTTAGAAGGATCTGTTAGTGAAGCTAGGTTGTGGAGAAGAGCTCTTTCGGCTACAGAATTAAAAAATCCTCTCCATAAATGTTATGTGGAATCGGATAGTGAGGGCTTAGAAGGATACTGGAAGTTGGATGATGGCAAAGATGTTTGTATAGACTATTCAGGAAATGGACACGATGCCGTTAAAGGTGGTTCAGGTGTGATTGAATGGATGGAAGAAGTCCCCTGTCCTTAATTAAATATACTTCCATTGTAAGTATACTGAAACATTGAATTATAAAAATAGCTTTAAATTTATATTTATGAAAAAAATTATCTTGGCGTTAGTTGCCTTGTTTATAGTCTCTACTTTTATTGCCTGTAGTGATGACGAGGGGAGTGGAGAAATACAGATGAAAATTGAAGAGATTCAGTTTACCGCTAGAGGTGGGGAAACAGACATAAAATTCACTGTAGATGGATCTTATAAAATTGATGTTGATCAGTCCTGGATTGAAAGTTGGGGCGAAGATAGATCTCTTGTAGTTAAAGCTTCTCCTTTCTTTAGTGGGGTGAAACGTGTAGGAGCCATAACCGTTACAACAAAAACCTCAACAAGAAAAATCTTAGTTACTCAATTTCCTGATCAATTTAAAATTAAAGGTGGAGGATTACTGTATACTTCTTTACTTCATAAAAAAGAACAGAAAGTATCCGTATCTAACTCTTTCAAAGGTGATTTATCAAGAATTAACTTATTGTTAAAAGATAAAGAAGATGCTGAATGGCTTAGTGCAAGTTTTCTGAATGAGTCAGAGGTTTTAATAAAAACTGAGACCAATCCCTTTCTAAAGCCTAAAGAAGCGGTGATATATGTTGTTGTTGATGGAGATATAGAAAAAACCGTAATGGATTCTTTGACAGTAAAGTCTATTATGACCAAAGAAGATATTTTTGAGTCAAAGTGGGTGGCTTCTTTTTTAAATGAGAAAAAGACTCGCTTTACTCATAATGTAGAAATAACACCTTTAGGTAATGCTGGAAAATTTCTTGTGACAGGGGTTCCAATTTCAGAAAATTCTGAAGTCCAAACTAAAATGACAATGGAATATAAAGAACTGCAAAATGAAATTCATATTGTTATGAATAATTATAGTTCTAATCCAATATTAGAAGAGGATGATGAAGTTGTAAATTACATTGTTGCAATACAGGAAAATAATACTTGGTGGGAAATAGATGGTTATTATGGGCCTTCTAATTATAAAGGAAAAATTGATGCTGAAACAGAAAAGGGAAATGTTATACTCTCTTTTACAAACTTTACTCATACTCACTGGAGGCTAGGGGATACTAATGTTATTGGATTTATGTTTAGATCTTACAAGCCTAATGGATATTATAATTATACTCCTTTAGAGACCAGGAGAAAATTATTTGATTTCAAACTTACTTTGGTAAAATAACCCTTTCTAATAATACCTCTTTGTAATAAAAAGACCTCGCATCAATCCAAAAGATTATGACGAGGTCTTTTTCATCTATGAATTTGTCTCGTTGATTGAATAAATAAGTTTATTCTGTTATGCTTTAAGAGTAAGTTTTGAGGTTTATTCGCTTTATTAAAGGGTCTTGCGCCATATATGGCAAGAAAATGAGAGAAGTATAAAATGGTTAAAAAGACTTTAGGGATATTAAAAAAGTAAAGAAGAAAGAGTGATAATACCGAATCTTCCTATTTTTAAAAGAAGTTTAATAAAGATTTTTTCTTTTAATAGCTTTATACACATCGGGGTGTAAGAAATAGGGGAGTTCTTTCCCTTGACTAAGGGCTTCTCGAATCATTGTAGAACTGATTTCAAGTAAAGGGGAGGCTATTAGTTTTACTGTTTCCGGAAGTTTTTTCTTATCAATAGGGTAATGTGGGCGAGGATATATAAGTATTTTATGATTTGCTAGGATTTCTTCCGGGTTTCTCCAATGGTTAAATTGATTCCAATTATCTGCTCCAATGATTAAAATAAATTCTTTCGTAGGATATGCCACTCTTAGCTCCTCTAAAGTGCGTGCGGTATAATAAGGAGGAGTGAGTTGCAGTTCAAAGTCAGAAGCTTTAAATTGTGGATAACCCTGAATGGCTAATTGAATTAGCTCCATTCGTTGACTTTCACTAGCCCCTGCTGCTTTTTCTTTAAGAGGATTCTGAGGGGTAAGCATAAACCATAATTCATCCACCTCTTCATACTCACAGATATAGTTAGCTAATGCTAAGTGACCTATGTGGATAGGATCAAAAGACCCTCCAAAGATTCCTATTTTCTGTTTACTGCTCATAAGTTACTTTGAAAGAAAGGTGTGGATTTTCTGGTAGGCTTCTTCCTGTGCCTTTTTTAAGTCATCGTTAACAATAACAAGGTCAAATTCCGGAGCAAAGTTTAGTTCATATTCAGCCTTTTCTATTCGTTTTTGAATAACCTCCGGTGTGTCTGTTGCTCGTTTATTTAGTCTTTTTTTTAACTCTTCAATGGAAGGGGGTTGAATAAAAATGGATAAAGCACGATCTCCAAAATACTTTTTGATGTTACAACCACCCACTACATCGACATCAAAAATAACGTTTTTCCCTTCATTGAGTATGCGATCAACTTCTGCTTTTAAAGTGCCATAGAAGCAGTCTGCATAAACTTCCTCATATTCTAAAAACTCTCCTTTGCTAATTTTCTCCTTAAACTCTTCCGGGGTGTGAAAATAATATTCAATACCATGCTTCTCATCGCCACGTGGTGAGCGACTAGTAGCAGAGATGGAAAAAGTTAAACCTAATTCTTTTTTTAGTAAATGATTGATAATGGTTGATTTTCCAGAGCCTGAAGGAGCTGAGAAAATAATCAGTTTACCTTTCATAATGTGGAGTTTATAGCGTGTTTAGTATTTGTTCTTTGATTTGTTCCAATTCGTCTTTCATTTGAACTACGATTTTTTGCATATCGGCATCATTCGATTTACTTCCCAAGGTATTGATCTCTCTTCCAATTTCTTGAGAGATAAAACCGAGTTTTTTCCCTTGATCTTGTTCTTGCTCTAGAGTTTTGAGGAAATATTCCAAGTGATTGGTCAATCGTTGTTTCTCTTCATTCACATCTAGACGTTCAATATGATAAATCAACTCTTGTTCTAAACGATTCTTATCATAATCCACTGTTGGTATGTTTGCTAGCGCCTCAACAAGACGTTCTCTGACCTTTTCTATGCGTTCTTTTTCGTATGGCTCAATGAGTGTTAATAGATATTGTATGCGTTGGATGTTCTCTTTAAGCTTCAATTCCAAGGCGGCACCTTCTTGCATACGGAACTCTATGAGTTGTTTTGTGGCATCCTCAATTGTTTCTTTTACAATGCTCCATTCTTCATCCGAAAGCTCTTTTACCTCTGCTTTACTCATCACATCAGGCATTTTTAATAAAACTTGAAACCAGTCAGCCGGTAAGGGAATGTTTAATTGTTCAGAAATCTCATTGATTTGTTTGTAGTAGTTTTGAACCAATGATTGATTGATAGGTACAGATTGATCTACATCTTCTTTGATTTCAATCCATAGGCTAAAGTCAATTTTACCTCTTTTAAGCAAATTGCCTAAATCCTTTCTGATCTCCATCTCTTTTTCTCTATATAGAGGAGCGATTCGGGAAAAAAGATCCATCCCTTTACTATTCAACGATTTAATTTCTATCGTTACCTTTTTGTCTGGGAATTCAGCAATGGCTTTGCCATATCCCGTCATTGATTGTATCATAATTGTGACTTTTGTGCAAAAATAACGGATTTTTAGCAATTAACCTTTATCTTTGTGAATAATAAGCAATTAATCTATGTCGTGTATTCTAAGTATTGAAACTTCTACAGAGGTCTGTTCTGTAACTATAAGTGAACTCGGTGATAAAATATTTAATAAAGAAGATTATAACGGTCCCAATCACGCAGAATCCTTAGGTGTTTTTATTGATGAGGCACTCTCTTTTATAGATAGTAGAGCTATTCCGTTAGATGCAGTAGCCATAAGTAGTGGTCCAGGTTCTTATACAGGTCTTCGTATTGGAGTTTCCATGGCTAAAGGAATTTGTTATGGCCGTGAAATTCCTCTTATAGGAGTATCAACACTAAAGTTACTAGCTGTTCCGGTTCTGTTGAATAGTGAATTGCCTGAGGATGCACTACTTTGCCCTATGATTGATGCTCGTCGTATGGAGGTCTATGCTGCCATCTATGATCGGTCATTGAACGAAAAAAGAGAAATTGCTGCAGATATTATTGATGAGCATTCATATTTGGAATTTTTAGAGAAATATCCTGTTTACTTTTTTGGAAACGGATCAGCTAAATGTAAGGATAAAATAACTCATCCCAATGCTCATTTTTTGCCCAATGTATATCCTTTGGCTCAATGGATGTACCCCCTAGCTGAACAGCTAATGGCAAATAATGAATTTGAAGATGTGGCTTATTTTGAACCCTTTTATTTGAAAGATTTTGTGGCTACAAAACCAAAGAAGAAACTTTTGTAGTTGTCTTAATTTTTTCTATATTTATAAAACTATGCAATATAATACATCACAGAAAAAAATGGCTCTACCGGAATACGGTCGTAGTGTACAGAACATGGTTGATCATGCTCTTACTATTGAAGACCGTGAGGAAAGACAATTGTGTGCCAATACTATAGTTGAAGTTATGGGGAATATGTTTCCTCATTTAAGAGATATTCCCGACTTTAAGCATAAGCTGTGGGATCATTTAGCTATGATGGCTGATTTTAAGTTGGATATTGATTATCCTTATGAAATCGTTCAGAAAGAGTTGTTAGATGAAAAACCGGCTAAGGTTCCTTATCAACAGACTTATATAAAATACAGGCATTATGGGAAAACCATTGAACGCTTAATTGAGGAAGCAATAAAACTCCCCGAGGGGGATGAGAAAAATAACTTGGTTGCTTTGATTTGTAATCATATGCGTCAAGCCTTTTCCACATGGAACAATAATTCGGTTGATGAAGAGAAAATAGCTGCTGATTTATTAGAATTATCAAATGGAAAACTAAGTGAAACTGAAGAGGTTCGTAAACTAATGGAGGAACGAATGAATAGATACGGCCGTAGAGGAAGAAGTACTTCTCGAAGAGGCCAGCGCTAGTTGTAAATATAAAAATAAGGTTAACCTACTAATCTAATAGCTTATGTCGTCATTTATCATTGAAGGAGGGCACAAATTATGTGGGGATATTTATCCTCAAGGTGCAAAGAATGAAGTTTTGCAAATTATCTGTGCTACATTACTGACTAAAGAGAAAATTGTAATTCATAATGTACCGAACATCTTAGATGTAAATAATTTAATTCAGTTGATGCGCGATGTAGGTGTGGAAGTGGATAAGCTGGATGAATGTAGTTATAGCTTCAAGGCTGAATCGGTTGACTTGGAGTTTATGGAGAGTGAGGAGTATTTGAAAAAATGCTCTAGCTTAAGAGGGTCAGTAATGCTTATTGGTCCTACTGTTGCTCGTTTTGGAAAAACTATCATATCAAAGCCCGGAGGCGATAAAATTGGTCGTCGTCGTTTAGATACGCATCTAACCGGAATAAAAAATCTGGGGGCTCAGTTTAAATACGATAGCTTACGAGAAATATTTGAAATATCGGCCGATCAACTAAAGGGGGTTTCTATGCTTTTAGATGAGGCTTCAGTAACAGGTACAGCAAATATTGTTATGGCTGCTGTTTTAGCTGAAGGAAAGACTACCATTTACAATGCAGCTTGCGAACCTTATCTACAGCAGTTATGTAAAATGTTGAATCGAATGGGGGCAAAGATTAGTGGCATTGCTTCCAACTTGTTGACTATTGAAGGAGTGAAAGAGTTGAAAGGTACAGAACATACTATTCTACCCGATATGATTGAGGTGGGTAGCTTTATAGGTATGGCTGCAATGACTCAGAGTGATATTACCATTAAGAATGTAAGCTATGAGAACTTAGGAATCATTCCGGAGAGTTTTAGGCGTTTAGGTATCAAGTTGGAGCAGATTGGAGATGATATTCACGTTCCTGCTCAAGAGAATTATACCATTGAATCTTTTATAGACGGTTCTATTATGACTCTTGCTGATGCTCCTTGGCCAGGATTAACGCCAGACTTGTTAAGTGTTTTATTGGTGGTTGCCACACAAGCTAAAGGAAGTGTTTTGATTCATCAAAAGATGTTTGAGAGTCGCTTGTTCTTTGTGGATAAATTAATTGATATGGGGGCTCAAATCATTTTGTGTGATCCTCATCGTGCTGTAGTAATTGGACATAATCACCAGTTCAGACTAAGAGGAGGAAGTATGACTTCTCCGGATATTCGTGCAGGAATTGCACTTTTGATTGCTGCTTTAAGTGCAGAGGGAGTAAGTACTATTCATAATGTAGATCAAATTGACCGAGGTTATCAAAATATAGAAGCTCGTTTAAATGCTCTTGGTGCAAGAATTACCCGTATATGATTAAACAAACTGACGTAATAAAAGTTGGGCTCTTTACAAAACCTCATGGCGTTTCCGGTGAAATACGTTTAGAATTTGATGGAGGTGCTTTTGAAGAGATTCCTTCTGAATATATAATATGTGATATGGAGGGGATTCTTGTCCCCTTTTTTATTGAATCCTATCGTTTGAGTGGAGGAAATACGGGATATGTTAAGTTTCAGCGGGTGGACGATTTGGCTTATGCCGGTCGGTTTATGAATGTAATGGCTTATCTACCTAAAACTGTTGTTGATGAAGAGGTAGAGTCAAATATCTACGATGAGTTAATAGGCTTCAGGCTACACGATGAAACGAAAGGAGATATCGGTGTAATCCTCGATATTGATGAAACAACTTCTAATGTTTTGTTTGTAGTGGATTATAAGGGGCAAGAGATTCTAATTCCATTGCACGAGGATTTAATTGAGGGTATAGATTCTGAGAGTAGGGTTATTGATGTAGATCTTCCGGAAGGACTAACCGATTTAGATTCTTTAGATTAACTCGTTAAGTTAATTTCATAAAATAAAAGAGGATATAATAGACTGAAATGCGTACCTTTGTTCGCTATTATTCAAGGGTATGGCTAAGAAAAAACGCAAAAAATCCTTTTGGAAAGATATTCGATTTAAATATAAGCTGACCATTCTAAATGAAAATACATTAGAAGAGGTCTTTAAATTGCGTGTATCTAAATTTAATGGGCTATCAGTGCTCTTTACTACCTTATTCCTTATTTTTTTTATTGTTTCCTCAATCCTTGTTTTAACTCCCTTACGTAATTATTTACCCGGTTATTTTAACAGTGAAGTACGGGCTCAAATTGTGAGTAATGCTCTTCGGGTTGATTCTTTACAAACTGTAGTGGAGAAGCAAAATTTATACATCACCAATATCCAAGATATATTCAAAGGTGAGGTGAAACCGGATACCATTCACTCCATTGATTCACTTACTACGATGCGAGTGGATTCCATAAAAGAAAGAACGGAAAGAGAAAATGCTTTCAGAGAAGAGTATGAAGAGCGGGAAAAATATAACTTGAGCTCATTTACAGCAAATATTGATTTAGGAGGAATTCAGTTGTTTTTACCTACTTCTGGTATTATTACCGGACATTTTGATGTGGAGAGAAAACACTATGGAGTTGATGTAGCGGCTCCTGCTAATGAAAGCATCTTAGCTGTATTAGATGGGGTAGTTGTATTGAGTACCTATACTGCCGATACCGGTTATTTAATTCAATTGCAACATAATCAGGATTTTGTGTCTATTTATAAACATTGTGGGGCATTGCTAAAAAAACAAGGCGATAGAGTGAAGTCGGGTGAAGTTATTGCTCTAGTGGGTAATACTGGAACACTGAGCACAGGACCTCATTTACACTTTGAATTGTGGTATAAAGGACAAGCTGTGAACCCTGAACATTATATTGCCTTTTAATAAGATATGGTTAAAGAAGAAAGGAAAAAACAGATTGCGATATTGGGTTCTACCGGTTCTATAGGAACACAGGCCTTACAAGTAATTCGCGAACATTCAGATAGATATGAAGCCAATTTGTTAACAGCATACCATAGTGTGAACTTGCTGATTGAGCAAGCTCGGGAATTTAGTCCTGATGTGGTTGTTATTGGTGACGAAACTAAATATACCGAACTTAAAGAGGCTTTAAGCGATTTGCCAATTAAAATTTATGCTGGTAAGGAGGCTTTATGTCAAGCGGTTGAATCACAGGAAATAGATATTGTATTAACTGCAATGGTTGGAGTTTCGGGATTACCTCCAACTTTAAGTGCCATACGTAGTGGAAAAGCAATCGCGTTAGCCAATAAAGAAACTTTGGTTGTTGCCGGAGATTTAATTAATCAAGAATTACAGGCTCATAGAGTTCCTATTTTACCTGTGGATTCAGAACATTCTGCTATTTTTCAATGTCTTGCAGGAGAGGTAAGTGGAGTTGAGAAAATTATATTAACTGCCTCGGGAGGTCCTTTCTTGCATTATACCAAAGAACAACTAAGTACAGTAACTAAAGAACAGGCTTTGAATCATCCCAATTGGAAAATGGGAGATAAGATTACTATCGACTCTGCTTCAATGATGAATAAGGGTTTTGAAGTGATAGAAGCAAAATGGCTTTTTGGATTAACTCCCAGCCAAATAGAGGTCGTTGTTCATCCACAATCTATTGTTCACTCTATGGTTCAATTTGCTGATAGTTCAGTGAAAGCTCAGTTAGGCGTACCAGACATGAGAGTGCCTATACAGTATGCTTTTTCCTATCCTGAACGTTTAGCCTCCTCTTTTCCCAGATTAGAGCTTTCGGATTATTGTTCCTTGACATTTGAAAAACCCGATATGGAGAGGTTTAGAAACTTAGGATTGGCTTATGATGCAATGAATAAAGGAGGAAATCTACCCTGCATACTTAATGCAGCAAATGAAGTGGTTGTGGATGCTTTTTTACACAATAAAGTAGAATTCTTAGAGATGAGCGATATCATTGAGCAAACCATGCATAACGTTTCTTTTGTGGCTCACCCCACATTTGATGATTATGTGGCAACAGATAAAGAATCTCGATTAAAAGCTTCAGAGTTAATAAAATAAAGAAATAATATCAACTATAATAATTAAGAAAATAAATTAATGGAAACATTTTTAATACGTGCACTTCAACTGGTGATGAGTCTTTCCCTACTTGTTATTGTTCACGAGGGAGGACACTTTTTGTTTGCAAGGTTGTTCAAGGTACGAGTGGAACGCTTTGCTATCTTTTTTCATCCTTGGTTTAAGTTGTTTACCTATAAACCCAAAAAGAGTGAAACGGAATATGTTTTGGGATGGTTGCCTTTGGGTGGCTATGTTAAGATTTCGGGTATGATTGATGAGTCTCTGGATTCAGAACAAATGGCTCAAGAGCCCCAACCCTGGGAGTTTAGAACAAAACCTGCTTGGCAGCGCCTTTTAATTATGTTGGGAGGAGTTGTTTTCAACTTTATATTGGCATTGTTTATCTATGCTATGATTCTTTTTGCTTGGGGTGATTCATACATCCCGATACAAAAGGCACCTTTGGGAATGGTCTATTCAGATGTTGCTAAAGAGGTCGGTTTCAAAGATGGAGATATTCTCCTTTCGGCCGATGATGTTCCTTTTGAACGCTTTGGAGGGGAAACATTGAGTAAGATAGTAGATGCACGGATAGTTAAAGTTTTGCGTGATGGAGCAGAAGCAGCGGTCTATATTCCTGAAGATATGATGGAACGCTTATTGGCTGGAAATGAGGGATTTGCCGGATGGGCATTACCTTATGTGGTTGACAGTGTTTTGGTGAATTATCCGGCATACAATGCGGGATTAGTTGTAGGAGATAGTATAGTATCTTTGAATGGTAAGAGTATTTCTTTTCAGGCTTTTGTGGAAGAAATGGGGACACGAAAAGAACAAAAAGAGCAAATGGAAGCAGATAGCTTAAATCCTTATCAGTTTAATTTAGGAATCTATCGTGCAGGAGTTTATCAGGAATTAGCTCTTGAGGTTGACACGGCTTTCCAAATAGGAGTAGTTGCCGTGAATAAAACCAATCGGCTTTTCCCTGTTGTGAAAGAGAGTTTTACCTTCTTGGGCTCATTCCCTGCCGGGGTTAAACACGGTGTGAATACACTGAAGAACTATGTGAATAATATGAAGTACGTATTCTCAAAAGAGGGTGCTAAGCAGTTGGGTGGATTTGGTACCATAGGAAGTATATTCCCTGCTACCTGGGATTGGTATCAGTTTTGGTATATGACTGCTTTTTTATCCATCATATTAGCCTTTATGAATATCTTACCTATTCCTGCTTTGGATGGTGGGCACGTGATGTTTCTTCTGTATGAAATAATTGCTCGTCGCAAACCGAGTGATAAATTTATGGAAAAAGCTCAAATTGTGGGTATGCTTCTTTTGTTCGCTTTAGTTATATGGGCAAACTTTAATGATGTATTGCGTTTCTTCTTTTAATAGATAATAGACGAATCAATGATAGTTGCAAGAGGGTGTATTTATACTCCCTCTTTTTTTATGCTTATTGTTTAGCATTGAATCACAGAGTATTCACTATACTTCCTATCAGGGTAGTCTGATTCGTTGGATAGGATACATATATTTTGTTACCAAGGGGATGTTTATGCTATAAATTTGTATCTTTGCCCTTAGTATTAACGAATAGGAAAACTCATGTGATTTCTAATTGCTAAGATGTGGCTTATACATCTTATTTACTTTTTTCGTGAATTAAACCTTTGCCTTCATTTCTGAAGATAAAGTTTTCAATTTTTAATGTGATTTTTTTTCTCTTCTAGGGTGATTATTGATTATTCCCTATTGATAGAGATTGTGTTTTTTTTATTATTAAAAGATACGCTATGAGTTTAGTCGTTAATAACTTGTCTTATTACCATTCCAATGGTGAAAAGCTGTTTTCTTCTGTGAGTTTTTCCATACCTAAAGGTTCAAAAGTTGCTCTTGTTGGAATCAATGGATGTGGTAAATCTACTTTATTTAAAATTCTAGCAGGAATAAAAGAGCCTGCTGAAGGTACATTCTTTTTATCTCCCAAACATTTCTACTTACCACAACAATTCAATGAAAATGCCGAGAAAACAGTAGCAGAAGTATTGGGAGTAGATAAAAAGCTAAAAGCACTTCATGGTATATTGAAAGGAAGTGCCGATTTTCAGTTATTTCAGGATCTAGATGATGATTGGGAAATAGAAGATCGAATCAATCGGTTTTTAACTATATGGAAGTTAAATAATCTTGATTTGAATCGGAAAATAGGTTCGTTAAGTGGAGGAGAGAAAACAAAAATAACTTTGGTTCGTTTTCTTTTGGAAGAGCCTGATATGTTGCTTTTAGACGAGCCATCTAATCATTTGGATGCTGAAAGTCGCTCCATCCTTTATCAGTTTATAAAGGAGAGTACCAGCTCCATTTTAGTAATTAGTCACGATAGAGCTTTGTTGAATCAACTAGATGTTACTTTGGAATTAACAGCTGATGGTATAGAAACCTATGGTGGAAATTATGAGTTTTATAAGACCCAACGTGAACTAAAAGATAAATCATTGCAGAATCGTTTAGAAGAACAGGAGAAAAATATCAGGCAGTCTTTGCAACGTACTCACCAACTGGCAGAGCAACGACAAAAAAGAGAGAGTCGAGGAAAGGCTCATACAGCAAAAGCTGGACTTCCTCGTATTATAGCAGGTGCATTAGGGAGTAAGGCACAAGAAACGTCCTCTCGTATCAAAGCTCAGCAAGAGGATCGAGTTAGTCAGTTGAAAGGAGAACTTGTTGATATTCAACATCAAATCAAGGAGGAACTACCCTTAAAAATAGAACTGAAGCCTTCTACTTTGCATAAAGGGAAGATCTTGGTAGATGCTGTGGATGTGAATGTATTATATAATGAAAAAGAGTTGTGGACTACCCCCTTACAGTTAAAGATTCTGTCGGGCGATCGAGTTCATTTACTTGGTGCGAATGGGAGTGGAAAAACAACGTTCATGCGATTGATCCGATCAGCATTTAAGACTTTTGTAGGTCATTTGTACGTAGCTGAATTTAGTTCCTTTTATCTTGATCAAGAATACTCGCTCTTGGATGATGAAAAAACTTTGGTTGAACAGTTACAACAATATAATAAGTTGGCTTTACCCGAATATGAATTGAAAACGTTTTTGCATCGTCATCAGTTTCCTTATTCGGTGTGGGATAAAAAATGCAAAGATTTAAGTGGTGGGGAGAAAATGAAACTGCTTTTATGTTGCATGAGTATAAGTAATGATGCTATAGATGTATTACTTCTGGATGAACCAACAAATAATATTGATATCTATAGTCAGGAGATACTCACCAATGTGATCAAAAATTATCAGGGAACAATCGTAGTGGTGTCTCACGATTCATACTTTGTGAACCAGATTGGGATTAATAAAGAAATAAGGTTGTAGGTGAGTTTTTAGAACTACATGATTGTATGTTCGTCTTATTTGCTTTATTTATGACTCTTTTTCTAGCACCTAAATGCTTCTAGTATTGTTATATGTTGTTATTTAATGCGAAGTTCCAATAGAATGTTCTATATTTAATTTTGTTAATTTCCTCGTATTGTTAACTATACTTAGTATGATAGATAGAACATTAAAAGACTTAGCTCTGAATGACTCGGAAATTGCTTTTTCCAAAATTTTTGAGTATTATAAAATACCTATCTCTAGATATATTTATATGTATGTGAAAAACAGTGAAACTACTGAAGAGATACTTTCAGATGTTTTTTTTGCTTTGTGGGAACAACGGAAGAAACTTCTAGAAATAGATAATTTATTAGCATATTTATATCAGATTTCTAAGTTTAAATGTTTAAATCACTTGAGAAAAAAAAACATTCAGATTGTAAATTTGAATGATGTTCCTTTAGATGTTTTTGCTTGTACAACAACTACCCCAGAGAACCAATATATAAGTAAGGAGAATATTGAATATCTTAATAGTGTGATAGAACAGTTGCCTTCAAAGTGCAAGCTGGCATTTAAATTGGTTCGTGAAGATAAGCTTTCTTATCAAGAAGCAGCAATTCATTTGAATGTATCCGTGAAAACTATTGAATATCATATCAGTATAGCAACAAGAAAGATACGTGAAGCATTAAAAAATAAAGAAAAATGACCCTAGGGACAATCTAATAAAAGGGTACTTTAATTATATATGGATAAGGTTATGACTCAACTTATAGATAACATAATACATAAATTTTTTGAAGGTAAAGCTTCATCAGAAGACTTATCTGAGCTATTTAATTGGATGAATCAAGATAATTCTAATAAAAGAATTTTCGACGAAATGTCTTTATATTGGAGGGCTGATGTGGCTTTTGATGGTTCTATTGATTATTCAAAAGTTTTTATGAACCTTAAAGAAAGAGTAAAAGTAGAGAAGAAAAGGAGAAGCAGAAAAAACAAAAAAAGAAAAATATTAGTTTCTTTATTACCGTTGGCTGCTTTGATTATAGGTTTTGTCTTTTCTTGGAGCTTTTTCAATGTGAAAAATAACGTTAAAGAATTTCACTGTCTATCGGGAAACTCAATAACTGAAGTCAATCTCCCTGATGGTAGTCTCGTTGTTTTAAAAGAAAACACCTCTTTAATTTATAATAGTAGTTTTAATAATGAAAAAAGAGATGTGAAAATTATAGGAGAAGCTTACTTTAAGGTAAATAAAAATAAAGAAAAACCGTTTACTGTTGATCTGGAAACTTCTAAAGTAACTGTTTTAGGAACTTCATTTAATGTGAGATCATTGAATAGAGATAGTATATCTACAATAACTCTAGTTGAAGGGTCTATTCAATTTAATGATGGAATAAATAAAATAATATTGAGACCCAAGGAAGAGTTAGTCTATGATTCATCAAAAAAAGAAATAAAGATTAATCAAGTAAATCCTTTTATTACTATTGCTTGGAAAAATAATCTAATAAAGTACCAATCTGTTACTTTTGAAGAAGTCATAAAACAATTGGAAGAAATTTATAATGTAAACCTCAAGTTACTCAATACTAACTTGAAAACACAAATAATAACGGGAACATTCGATAAAAGAATTGGAATTGAGAAAATTTTAGAATTAATGAGGTTAAACTTAAATTTTACATGGAAAAAAGAAGCTTCTGATTTTTATATTCTCTATTGAAGTCTTTGAAAAGAAAATTTGTATTTCTGTTTTAAGGCTTTTATCCTATTCTTTCTTTTTCTATCTCTCTTTTTTATAAAACCTAGGGTTTATTCTTTTTCTAGTTACTTAGTATGTGTAGTCATCAGTTTTGTTGGCTACGTGTGTATATGATTTTAATATAGAAGAGTAATAACCTTAAAAATCTATTTATGAAAACAGAAAATTCTTCTTTAAAGAAAAGAAAAGTCGGGAAATACAAAAGTTCACTATGGCTTTTAATTTTCTTTCTTATTTCCGTATTCTCTAATGCAACAGAGTTAACCGTAAAAAAGGCGTATGCTCAAGAAGTCTTTTTTAATTTTAATTATCAGAATATAGCTCTAAGTGAGTTATTTGATATTATTGAAAAAGAAAGTGAATTCCTTGTTAATTATGTTGATGAAGATGTGAAAGATCTAAAAGTAACAGTTTCTGCAAAAAACGGGAAAATAGAAAACATATTATTACAAGCTTTACATAATACCAATTTAGAATATTCCATTAATGATCGTCACATTAGTGTGTTTAAAGCTAAGAATATTTATAATAGGGAAAATCAAGAACAAAGTAATATTAAAGTAAAAGGCACTATTGTGGATGATAGTAAAAATCCTATTATTGGTGCAAGTGTGATAGAAAAGGGTACAACAAATGGGGTTATTTCAGATCTTGATGGAAATTTTTCTTTAACTGTTTCTCAAAACTCTATCTTACAAATCTCATATATTGGCTATGTTACCCAAGAGATTATTGTTGATAAGGAAAAAGTACTACAAATAGTTTTGAAAGAAGATTCTGAGGTGCTAGATGAAGTTGTTGTTGTAGGATTTGGCGTTCAGAAGAAAGTGAACTTGACAGGTTCTGTTGGTGTGCTTTCAGGGGATGAATTAATGGAGCGTCCTGTTTCTAATGCAACACAGGCACTACAAGGTATGATGCCAGGATTAAATATTGATGTAAGTAGTGGAAGCTTAGAGAGTACCCCAAGCATAAATATTAGAGGAACTACAACTATAGGTGAAGGAACAAGTGGTTCTCCATTAGTACTTATTGATGGAATGGAGGGTGATTTAAATGGAATCAATCCTCAAGATATAGCTAATATTTCTATTCTTAAAGATGCAGCGGCGTCATCAATATATGGGTCTCGTGCGCCCTTTGGTGTTATTTTGGTTACAACCAAAAGTGGTGGGACTGATGATAAAACGACAATTAATTATAATAACAGTTTTCGTACAGGTTCGCCAATTAATAAAAAGCAGATGATGAACTCTATTGATTTTGCTTCATGGGTAAATGATGCATTGACTAATAGAGGAAAGAATGTACGCTTCGATGAAGCATATTTAGATCGATTAATGACATGGAGAAATGCGTCTCCTTATGCTCCAGGTCGGCGTATCACGGCGGATGGAACTATAGTTTATCCTATTGAAGCACAAGAGAGTGGTCAATGGTATGGTGGGTTTTCTACTGGTGCTGATGACGTGGATTATTATGACGTTGTATACAGAGATTGGACATTTTCACAAGAACACAACTTAAGTGCAAGTGGAGGAAATAAGAGATTTAATTATTATGCTTCTGGAAGTTTTTTTGATCAAAATGGTTTAATAAAAATAGGAGAGGAAGATTTTCAACGGTTTACAGCAACAGCTAAAATAAACTCAGAATTAACAGATTGGTTAAAGATGAATTTAAATGTGCGTTTTACTAGAGAAGATTATAAACGTCCTTCTGCTTTAACAGATAATTTGTATGAGGTTTTAGCCTCAAAGGCTTGGCCTATATTACCTTTATATGATCCTAATGGTCATTATTATTATAGTGATAACACATCGGTTGCTGCGCTTGCTGAAGGGGGGGTGGATAAAAAACAGACAGATCATACCTACCTACAAGCTGGATTCATTATTGAACCTATAAAGAAGTGGATGACTCATGTTGATTTTAATTATAGAATTAAGTCAGAAAATAGACATTGGGATAAGCAAATGCTTATGAATCATGACATTAACGAAATTCCTTATAATCGTACGACAAGTTCCAATGTACATGAAGATTTATTAAAAGAGAATTATTTTAATTTTAATGTTCGTACAGAATATTCTATGTCTATTAAAAACAATCATAATTTTCATGTTATGGCTGGTTTTCAAGTGGAAAACTTAAAACAGGCTCTTTTTGGACTTCAACGTGATGGTATAATGATTCCTTCTAAATCAGAAGTGGATCTAACTACGGGACTTGATATTAATGGAAACCCTATTACGCCTTCTGTAAATGGAGCCAGAGGTGAGTGGTCAACAGCAGGTTTTTTTGGGCGCTTAAATTATGATTATCAAGGTAAGTATTTGTTAGAATTCAATATTCGTACTGATGGTTCTTCTCGTTTTCGCAAGGGAAATCAATGGAAAGCTTTCCCTTCTGCATCAGTAGGTTGGAATATTGCGCAAGAAAATTTCTTCGAACCTTTATTAGATAAAATAAGTATGTTGAAAATTCGAGCCTCATATGGTTCTTTGGGCAATCAAAACACAAAAAACTGGTACCAAACTTATCAAATTATAGATGCTAAACCAGCGAATGGAGCTTGGTTGCAAAATGGACAAAAGCCTAATACTGCAACTACTCCAAAGTTGGTTTCTGAAACTTTAACTTGGGAAACAATTGAAAGTTATAATTTAGGTTTAGACTGGAGTATGCTAAATAGTAGATTAACCGGTTCTTTTGATTATTACATGCGAAACACAAAGAATATGGTTGGTGCAGCACCAGCATTACCAGAGTTGTTAGGAACTGATGAACCTAAAACAAATAACACCGATCTCCGTACACAAGGATGGGAGTTCTCTATTATGTGGAGGGATGTGCTAAAGAATGGATTAACGTATTCTGCAAAAGTCTTACTATCCGATTCACGAACTAAGATATTACGTTATCCAAACAATCCAACAGGGGCAATAGATACTTATATTGAGGGGCGTTATTTGAATGAAATTTGGGGATTTGAAACTGTTGGTTTGGCTCGAACAGATGAGGAAATGGCAAATCATATTACTTCATTACCTAATGGAGGACAAGATGCTCTTGGTTCTGATTGGAAAGCCGGTGATATTATGTATAAAGATTTAAATGGAGATGGAAAGATATCGAAAGGAAGTGGTACTCTTGCGGATCTAGGAGATACAAAAGTTATTGGAAATAGTACTCCAAGGTATCACTTTGGTATTGATCTAAATGCAGCATGGAAAGGATTTGATTTGCGTATTTTCTTTCAAGGTGTTCTAAAACGTGATTTTTGGCAGGGTAGTGATTATATGTTTGGATTTACTAATAGAGGTCTTTGGAATGCTGCGGGTCTTACTGATGTCTCTGATTATTTTCGTAATGAGACATCATGGTCAGTGACAAAAGGATTTAATGAAATTAATTTAAATGGTTATTTACCTCGTCCAATGGAAAGTGATAAGAATCTTCAGGTACAAACTCGTTATTTGCAAAGTGCATCATACATACGTTTAAAGAATTTACAGATAGGGTATACAATACCAAAGAATGTAACAAATAAATTAGGGCTAGAAAGAATACGAGTTTATTTATCTGGTGAGAATTTATGGACAGGAACAGGGTTGGCAAAACAGTTTGATCCTGAAACAGTAGGAACATTCTTAGGAAATGCTTATCCATTATCTATGACTCTTTCTGGAGGGTTAAGTTTAACTTTTTAATTTAAAGCTATGAAACTATATAAAAAGATGTTTTTAAGACACATATTGGGTTCACTAATTATTTTAAGTGTCTTTTATTCCTGTGATGATTTTCTAGATAAAGAACCTCCTTCAAATATTGTTCCTAGTGATTATTATACTACAGAAGATCAATTGCAGGCTTGTGCGAATGAATTCTATGCGAATGTATTACTCTCTCATACCGGAGGTGTCCAAAGTGGTAGTGTAGGTATTTTAAGTGTTGATACACATACTGATAATCAAGCTAGTGTAAATGCTTCAAATAAATATGCCAAGGGACAGTGGAAAGTTGGTATGACAAATGATAATTGGTCTTGGTCTAACATACGAGATATTAATTATCATTTAAATTCTATTTTGGACAACTATGAAAAGAAAATCATAAATGGTACAGATAAGAATATACGCCATTATATTGGTGAGTTATTCTTTTTTAGAGCCTATCGTTATTTTAATTTATTAAAACAATGGGGTGATTTGCCTATCGTTACCGAAGCTTATCCTGAAAATGAGGCGATTCTTGTGGCAGCAAATAAACGTATGCCACGTAATGAAGTAGCTCGCTTTATCATAGAGGATTTAGATACAGCAATAGAATATATGAGTGAAAATTTTGAGACTAGGCGCACTAGAATATCCATAGATGCTGCCCTGTTGATGAAGTCTCGTGTTGCATTATTTGAAGGTTCTTGGTTGACTAACTTTGAAGGAACGCCCTTTGTACCAAATGGAGAAGGTTGGCCCGGAAAAACGAAAGATTATAATGCTAATTATGAATATTCAACAGGAAATATTAAAAATGAGGCTAAATACTTTTTTACTCTTGCTGCTGAATCAGCTGAAATTATTGCAGAGAAGTATAAAAATAGCTTAGTTCAGAATACAGGAGAAATACCACAAAATGAGTTAGAACCTGAAAATCCTTATTTTAAATTATTTGGAAATGTTGATATGACGCCTTATCCGGAAGTTTTATTGTGGAGAGAATATAATCGAGGCTTAGGTATACAAAACAATGTCGAAACTGCAGTAAACCGAGGAAATTATGGAATAGGGGTAACACGTAGTTTAGTGGAAAATTTTGTAATGGAGGATGGTAAACCTATTTATGCATCTCATAATAATTATTCATATAATGATGAAACCATTGAAAATGTACGTAATCATAGGGATCCACGCTTACATATTTTCTTGAAAGAACCAGGACAAGTAAACGTTTATAAGAATATGGATGATCGAATTGGAGATATGTTTGTTGAAATTGAACCTATTCCTGATATCACAAATGGAGCAAACGATAGAGTCTATTCTACAGGATATACTTTGCGAAAAGGTGGTACTTTTGATAAAGCTTTAGCAGGTAACTCTAAAGGCTATACAGCAGCCATAGTTTTTAGAGTAACAGAAGCTTTACTGAATTATATGGAAGCACAGTATATGCTCTCAGGAAATATTAATTCTGGAAAGATAGTTGAATATTGGAAACTTGTTAGAGAAAAAGCCGGATTCTCGAATGAAGCAATTGATCCAATGATAACAATTAATGCTACAGAAATGGAGAAAGAAAAACTCGATTGGGGAGCTTATACAGCAGGGAGACTTTTAGATGATCCTATTCTTTATAATATTCGTAGAGAACGTAGGTGTGAGTTGATGGGTGAAGGACTTCGTTGGATGGATGTAATACGTTGGAGGTCATTAGATCAGTTGACTGTTTCTCCCTATCATATTGAGGGTTTTCATCTTTGGAATACTCCTATGCAGGATTGGTATAGCTTTAAGAGTGAGGATTATAATGGAAGTTCTTCAGCGAAGGTTTCGAGTCCTGCTCTCAGTGAGTATTTGCGTCCTTATGAAAAGAATATGACTTCTGGGAATCTATATAGAGATGGTTATACTTGGTCTATGGCTCATTATTTAGAGCCTCTGCCAATAGAACAGTTTTTATTAACATCTTCAGATTATAGTTCAATAGAGTTATCTCCTCTCTATCAAAATCCAAATTGGCCGACTATTGCAGATGAACCTGCAATAAAATAGTTGCATTTAACTTTATGAGTCTTAAATCAATATAGATTAAAAAACCCGATAGCAAAGTTTCTTTTTGCTATCGGGTTTTTATTATAAATAAGATACTCACCAATGTGATCAAAAATTATCAGGGAACAATCGTAGTGGTGTCTCACGATTCATACTTTGTGAACCAGATTGGGATTAATAAAGAAGTAGGGTTGTAGGTGAGTTTTTAGAACTACTTTTTGATGCAAAAAAAGAAGGAGAAGAGGAGTTTTCTTTTAAGGGCTTAGACCTAAGGGTCGTCGGTCCTAGACCGAACCCCCTTCAGTCCTAGACCGATAGGCCTTCGGTCCTAGACCGACGGAAAACCTAAAAAAACCTTGTTTTAAGCATTCTAAGACATCTGTTTTTCCTCTATTATTTGGAGGAGGCTTTTCGTTTTTTTTCTAACTTTAATAAGGATTGAAAAATGAAGGATTCAATGGTGAGAAATAAAAAGAAATCCCCCTTAAACTATTAGAAGTAAGTCTAAGGGGGATTTTTGAATACACTAATGAATGCTTATATAATACCTTGTGTCATCATTGCTTTGGCCACTTTCATAAATCCGGCAACGTTAGCTCCTTTTACATAATTGATGTAACCATTGGGCTCTGTACCGTATTTAACGCAAGATTCATGGATGTTTTGCATGATTGACTTAAGCTTTTCATCCACTTCTTCACTGCTCCAGCTTAACTTCATAGCATTTTGAGTCATCTCTAATCCTGAAACAGAAACACCACCGGCATTAGAAGCTTTTCCTGGTGCATAAAGAATCTTATTGTCCTGGAAAACTTTTATGGCTTCAGGCCTTGAAGGCATATTCGCACCTTCAGAAACAGCAATTACGCCATTAGCTACCAGTTTCTTTGCATCTTCTTCATTAATTTCGTTTTGTGTGGCCGAAGGAAGAGCAATATCTCCTTTTTCACCCCATGGACGAGCCCCTTCAACGTATTTACAGTCATACTCTTCAGCATATTCTCGGATGCGTCCTCTGTAAAGGTTTTTTAGCTCCATAATGAAGTCTAGTTTTTCACGCGTAATACCTTCCGGGTCGTAGATGTAGCCATCTGAGTCGGACATAGTAACCACTTTTCCTCCCAGCTCTATTACCTTTTCTGCTGTATATTGTGCCACGTTACCCGATCCTGAGATAAGGCAAATTTTACCTTTTAAATCTATATTACGAGTTCTAAGCATCTCTTGTAAAAAGTAGATGTTACCATAACCTGTGGCTTCAGGGCGAATGAGTGACCCTCCAAACTCACGACCTTTTCCTGTGAAAGTTCCGGTAAATTCATGCGTAAGCTTTTTTTGCATACCTACCATAAATCCCACCTCACGTCCACCAACACCGATATCTCCTGCAGGTATATCTGTATTAGGACCAACAAACTTCCATAACTCCAACATGAATGCTTGTACAAAACGCATCACTTCTCCGTTGGATTTTCCTCTTGGAGAAAAGTCAGAGCCCCCTTTAGCTCCGCCCATAGGAAGAGTAGTTAAAGAGTTTTTAAAGGTTTGTTCAAAAGCTAAGAATTTAAGAATAGAGAGGTTTACCGACTCATGAAAACGAATGCCACCTTTATATGGGCCAATGGCATTGTTTTGTTGAACACGATATCCCATATTTGTACGTGTTCTTCCTTGATCGTCTACCCACGTTACTCTAAATTGGTGTATTCTGTCGGGAATGCATAAGCGTTCAATTAGATTTTCTTTTTCGAATTCCGGATGTTGGTTATAAACTTCTTCTATGGAAGTTAGTACCTCTTGGACTGCTTGATGATACTCAGGTTCGTTAGGAAACCGTCTTTTTAAATCATCTAAAACTTGATTTGCAATCATTTTCTTATTTGTTTTAACTTGTTTGCGTGTCAAAAGTAACTATAAAAACGCAAAGCGATACCTTTCTTGAAGAAAAATATCGCTTTGTATGTAAAAAAGATTGCTAAAGTGATAAAAAGGAAGATTATTGCTCTTTTTTGCTCTTGTAGTTTTTGTAAATTGGAATCCAAATAAGCAAAGATGCAATTATTATAGATAATACAGTTGGCCCATTTATAGTTTCGGCAGACGAGAAAATGATGAAACAGAAAGCTGCCCAAAGCAATATAATGCAAACAACCTGGACGCGAGATAATTTTCTTTTTTTTCTTCCTTTATACATCTATCTTTATTTATCTGTTTGTTTTTTTAGAACAATAGCATCTACAGCTGCAACAGCAGTAATATTCACAATGTCTCTAACAGAACTTTCAATATCAGTAAAGTGGATAGGTTTATTTAATCCCATCTGTATAGGTCCAATGTGATCTGTTCCACTCATTGCTTTTATTAATTTGTAACCTGTATTAGAGGAGCTTAAAGTGGGGAATATTAAGGTGTTTACCTGCTTACCTTTTAAGCGTGTAAAAGGATACTTCTCATCACGAAGTTGTCCGTCCATAGCAAAGTTTACTTGCATCTCACCGTCAATAGCTAAATCAGGGTAGTGTTCTTGCATATATGCCACAGCGTTACCCACCTTGACAGGACTTCCTTCTTTATCCGACCCAAAGTTGGAGTAGCTTAACATAGCCATAACCGGGGTGTGATTAAAGAAGCGTACAGTGTGAGCAGATAATTTAGCAATATCAATTAATGTGTCTGTGTCCGGATGTCTATTAATTAATGTGTCAGCTAAGAAGAAAGTGCCTTGTTTGGAGTTGAGTATATGCATGGTTCCAAAGTGTGAATGTCCTTCACGGATACCTATCACCTCTTTAGCTACATTAATGGTGTCAGTATATTTGGTGTATACACCTGTAATGAAAGCATCAGCTTCACCGGTTTCAACCATCATCATACCAAAGTAGTTTCGGTCGAACATTTTATCTAGCGCTTCATCAAAATTGATACCACCACGTCGTTTCTTTTCAGCTAAGATCTTTGCGTAACGATCTCTACGTTCAGCTTGGTCACCTTCACGTAAGTTAATAATTTCAATTCCATCAAGGTCAAGTTGAAGTTCTTCTGCTTGTTTCTTGATGCGTCTTTCATTTCCTAAAAGAATAGGTTTGCAAATTTTTTCATTTCTCGCTTCAATGGCAGCTTTTAGCATATTGTTGTGGTTTCCTTCAGCAAAAACAATACGTTGTGGGTCTTTACGGGCTGTGTCGTAAAGTTGTTGTATCATTTTAGACTCATAACCCATTAGTTCTCTTAGGTGAAGTTCATAATCTGCCCAATCTTCAATAGTCTTTCTAGCTACACCACTATCCATAGCTGCTTTTGCTACAGCCATAGATACCTCCGTAATTAAACGAGGGTCAACGGGTTTAGGGATGAAGTAGCTAGGTCCAAAGATCAAAGTGTTAACCTTATAGGTGTCATTAACCACATCAGGTACGTGTTTTTTAGCTAAATTAGCAATAGCATATACTGCGGCAATTTTCATTTCCTCATTAATAGCCTTTGCATTAGTATCCAATGCTCCGCGGAAAATATAAGGAAAACCAATCACATTATTAATCTGATTGGGATAGTCGCTTCTTCCGGTTGCCATAATTACGTCAGGGCGTGCATCCATGGCCTCTTCGTAAGAAATCTCTGGGATAGGATTAGCTAAAGCAAAAACAATAGGTTTGTCGGCCATGCTACGAATCATGTCTTTCGAAACCACATTTCCTTTAGATAAACCAACAAATACATCAGCGCCTTTCATAGCTTCTTCTAAGGTGTGAACACCTTGTATGTCGGTAGCAAAATATGATTTCTGTTCGTTTACACCTTCGCGACCTTTGTATATAACACCTCTACTATCTAGCATTAAGATGTTTTTCAGGCTGGCACCTAAAGCAATGTATAGTTTAGTACATGAAATAGCAGACGCTCCCGCACCATTTACAACTATCTTTGCTTCCTCTATTTTCTTTCCTGTAATTTCTAAAGCATTGATTAAGCCGGCAGCAGAAATAATTGCGGTACCATGTTGGTCATCGTGCATAACAGGTATATCTAATTCCTTTTTAAGGCGATCTTCAATTTCAAAACATTCGGGCGCTTTGATATCTTCCAGATTAATTCCCCCAAAAGTAGGAGCTAGAGATTTTACTATTTCGATAAACTTTTCAGGGTCTTTTTCATTTATCTCAATGTCGAAAACATCGATTCCTGCATATATTTTAAACAGAAGTCCTTTTCCTTCCATTACGGGTTTACTGGCTAAAGAGCCTATATCCCCCAATCCTAAAACAGCAGTACCATTAGAAATAACTGCCACTAAATTTCCTTTAGCCGTATATTTATAAGCGTCCTGAGGATTTTTTTCTATTTCAAGACAAGGTTCAGCTACTCCGGGTGAGTATGCTAGTGACAAGTCTCTTTGAGTACGATAAGGTTTGGTTGGAATTACTTCTATTTTTCCAGGCTTGCCCTCAGAGTGATAAAGAAGAGCACTCTCTCTTATTGATTCATCCATGATATTAATTTCGGTTATTTTTTAGATTATGTTTCTCTTTTGTTAGTTTACAAAAATAACAAAATCTGCTAGAGAAACGTAATCTAAAATTTTAATTTTCAGTAAAAACAACTTCTTATCAATTAATTTGTATGAAAAAACAGGTTTTATTCTGCATTTTGTAATAAAACGATCTTTTAAAGGAAAGAGGGCAGATTGTTAGGTAGATTTCATTATACCTTTTACTTTTGTAATTGGATTAAAGGATAGTGTTAATATGCAAAGAAAAGGAACTTTTATATTTTTTATTCTGTGTTATGTGGTGATTTCATTGGGTGCTCAAGAGGTAAAGGATAAACCTAAAGAGGGAGAAGGGATATATGCTTTTCTGAAAAGGCACAACCTTTTGGATAAAAAACATTATCAAGCATTTATTGAGCTAAATAAAGATAAGTTGGGGGAGTCATTGGAATTAAAGAAACACCATACTTACATTTTACCTAACTTGGATGGTGAGGCCATGGATTCTGATGAGGTAAGCGAAGCTCCTGCGGTTACTACCGAGTGGAAAGTGCCACTCTTTGGAAAAGCGGAAGAGCGTGTGGAGCTGTTGAATAACCAATTAAAGGGAGCTTGTTTCTATGTGGTTAGTGGTCATGGAGGCCCTGATCCCGGAGCCATTGGTAAGATGGGAAAACATCAGCTGCACGAGGATGAATATGCTTATGATATTGCCTTGCGTTTAGCCAAAAATCTGATGCAACAGGGAGCCAAAGTTCATATTATCATACAAGATGCTAAAGATGGTATTCGTAATGATCGATACCTTTCCAGAAGTAAAAGGGAGACTTGTATGGGAGAGCAAATACCTTTAAATCAGTTGGCACGTTTAAAACAACGAGCTGATAAAATTAATCAGCTTTATACTACCGATAAAAATAAATACTCCTATTGTCGTTCAATATTTATCCATCTGGATAGTCGGAGTCAGAACAAACAGATGGATGTGTTTTTTTATCATGCCCCTAAAAGTCTACAGGGAGAGCGATTGAGCAATGAAATGAAATCTACATTTGCCTCGAAATATGATACACATCAGCCGGGTAGAGGGTTTACAGGGACAGTTAGTTCCAGAAGCTTGTACGTACTAACTAAAACGCAACCTGTTGGTTTGTTTGTGGAATTAGGTAATATACAAAATCAATTTGATCAAAGAAGATTTATTTTGAGTTCTAACCGTCAGGCATTAGCTAATTGGTTAGCTTTGGGTTTACTAAATGACTTTAAGAAAAGTAAATAACCTTATGTTTGATGCAAAAGAGGTAGCCGAAATTCAATCTTTATTGTTGCGTTGCTCTTCCTTGGAAGATCGACAGTCTATCAAGCTATATCAAATTTTGAAGGAAGTTTTGACTCGTGTGTGCTGGATTGCTTTAGATGAGAAAACATACAGTTCTTTTTCATTATCCGAACAACTCACTTTTTTATATAATCAATATCACATTCCTTTAGCTCTACAAAAAGGAATCCATCAATTCCGATTAACTTGCTTTGAAGTATTAAACAAAGAGAAGAAGTTTGTTTTAACCGATGAAGAGTCTTTACCGAAAAAAGATATCAATGTTTTGACCGAGTTGTTCTCTTGGATTACTGATAAAGATGAATCTAAAGAGTTGAAAAAGGTAGACTCAATTATTGAAACTTTCGGATTACCCTCTAAGATAAAACGCTTGCGTGTCATTTTTCACTCTAAAGAAGCGAACTATCTATATGTTGAGCCTATAGATTATGTTTGTTTGGAGCTCCAGCGTGTAAAAATAGATGAAGATAGTCCGTTTATAGAGTCTTGCGATTTACTTTGGGGAGGAGCTCAATTGAATCTGCTTTTTGTTACAGTAGATCCAATGGCCGGATTTCTCTCTCCTGAGTTAATTGTTGTTGAACCCGACTATCTAATTGACATCAGTACATTGGCCGAATGTTATAAGCCCTATGGAGCACATCCCCTGAATTATATTCTGAATAAACTTACTCCTATCTCCAATGCTATCCCTTTACTGTTAGGAAATATAGTGAATCTTTTCTTAGATGAATGGGTGTATTCAGAAGATGCACCGGACTATATTGATTGTATGATGAAAGCCTTTCGGATGTATCCTTTGGAGTTGGCTGCTTGTAAAGATCTACAGAATTTGGCAAAGGAACGAGAATTTGCTCATAATTGTAAAATGCACTTTGAGCATATCGGTTCATTGTTGCAGAATGAGTTCGTTGATGATGCCTATAGGTTGGATAGAAATGATGCAGTGCTAGAACCCTCTTACATTAGTGAAAGTCTAGGATTGCAGGGACGTTTGGACTATATGCAACGTGACCATTCAGCGCTGATAGAGATGAAGTCGGGTAGAGCTGATGAGTTTACTTTAAGAAATAAGCATGAGATTCTTCCTTATGAAAATCATCGCATACAGATGTTATTATATTTAGCTGTTTTGCAAATGTTAAAGGATGATGGCGAAACTACACAAGCTTATTTGCTTTATACTAAATACCCCAAACTTTATCCTTCTTCACCCTCATGGGGAGCCATAAAGAGAGCTATTAATTTGAGAAATCAAATTGTTGCTTGTGAGTATTCTATTCATCGCAAGAATGATATAGAGTTTACTCAAAAGGTGTTTGAAAAAATTCAACCTTTTACACTTTGTACTTTGCAGGTCAACGAAAGGTTTTGGAAACAATATTTATTACCTCCCCTTGAAACCTTTACGAAGAATATTAAGCAACTAAGTATACTTGAGCGAAAATACTTTTTTCGTTTGTATAATTTCATTACAAAAGAGCTTTATCTCTCTAAATCGGGAGAACTGGATTTTTCCCGCATCTATGGTGCAGCAGCATTGTGGCTATCTCCTTTTCAAGAGAAAGTCGATCGGGGTGAAATTCTATACGATTTGAAGATGCTCTCCAATCATGCTGCTGAGGCACGAAAAGCTTTTGTTGAGTTGGCTCGACCTCACAGAGAAAGTAGTGAGGTGGAGAGTCTACCTAATTTTCGTCTAGGAGATGCGGTAGTTCTTTATGAACGAAATAAAGCTGAAGATAATGCCACAAATCAACGTGTGTTTAAGGGGAATATCTGTCACTTAACCTCCTCTGCAATAACCGTCCGATTGCGAGCTTCTCAAAAAAATGAAGAGATTCTTCCGGTAGAGAGTCTATATGCAGTTGAACACGATACGATGGATGTTGGGTTCCGTAATATGTTTCATGGGTTACATTACTTCTTAATAGGTAATCCGTCTCGACGAGATCTGTTACTTGGGCAGCGTACACCAAGGTTTGATTCGCATTATACCAATCAGATTAAAGAAACCACTGATGATTTTGAACGCTTATCCTTAAAAGCTTTGGCAGCAGAAGATTATTTCTTGGTGGTTGGACCTCCGGGAACGGGTAAAACATCAAGGGCGTTACGACGTATGGTGGAGCGTTTCTATGAAAAGGAAACGAATCAAATACTATTAATGGCCTACACCAATCGTGCGGTAGATGAAATTTGTAAAGCATTGGAAGCGATAGAACCCTCCATTAACTACATTCGTATGGGTTCAGAGTTGTCATGCAATGAAAATTATCGTTCAAAACTGATGGAAAATCAGTTGGAAGGGTGTAGAAACCGTAAGCAAGTAGGTGAAGTGATTCAGAAATGTAGAGTTTATGTGGGTACTGTTGCTTCTTTGGCCGGAAAAAGCGATTTGTTTGAGTTGAAGCAGTTTGATGTTGCCATTATTGATGAAGCATCACAAATTATTGAAGCACAGTTGCTCGGTGTCTTGATGGCCTGTAACGAAAAAAGAGAGAGTGCAATTCGTAAATTTGTAATGATTGGGGATCATAAACAGCTGCCGGCTATTGTTTTGCAGAGTATAGAGGATGCTGAAGTGAAAGAAGAAGAGTTACGAGAGGTAGGGGTTAGCAATCTAAGAGATTCGCTCTTTGAACGACTCTATGCTAATGCTCCTCAGGAGGCTGTTGATCAACTATGTAAACAAGGAAGGATGCATCCCGCGATTGCAGAGTTCCCCAATCGTTCTTTTTATTCGGGCAGACTAGAAAGTTTAGGTCTTCCACATCAAATTAATCCTTTGCCTTTAGCCTCTAATTCCAGTATGTGTCATCTATTATTGCGAGAGCGAGCCGTATTTATTCCTTCTCAGATTGAAAAAGTGAGTTTGTCTTCTAAGGTTAATTCTTCTGAAGCTCAAATTGTGTCTCAGCTAGTTTTTGACTTATATAATTGTTATCAATCGGATTTCAATCCGAATCAAACGCTCGGAGTGATTACTCCTTTTCGTAGTCAAATTGCCTTAATTAAAAATACCATAGCCCGGTTGGGGATTGATTGTTTGAATGATGTTGTAGTTGATACTGTAGAACGTTTTCAAGGTAGTGAGCGGGATATTATTATTTATTCTTTCTGTGTGAATAATATTTTTCAACTTAATATGCTACCAAACTTGATGCAAGAAGAAGATACCTCTATTGATAGAAAACTGAATGTTGTTTTAACACGCGCTCGTAAGCAAATTTTTATTATAGGTGTTGAGTCTTTGCTAAAACAGAATAGGATTTATTCTCAATTGATAGATTCTCTGGCTCGTGACGTGAGTAAGAAATAAAAAAGGATGAGAATAATTTATCCTCACCCTTCTTATGCATATGTTTATGTAATCCGAGCTACAAATTAGCGATTACCATATCCTCCTCTGTTTCCTCCTCTGTTGTAAGGACGATCTCTTCTAGGCTCACGAGGTTTAGCTTCTGATACAGCTATTTTTCTTCCGTCAAATTCTGCCTCATTTAATTCAGCAATTGCTTTGTTAGCTGCTGTTTCATCTTCCATTTCAACAAAACCATAACCTTTAGATCTTCCTGTTTGACGATCTGTGATTACTTTTGCTGAAGAAACTTCACCATAATCTTGAAAAAGATCTAATAGGTCTGCATCTGTGATGCTGTAACTTAGACCTGCAATAAAAATGTTCATTGTCAATAAAATAAATTGTTAATAAAGTAATTTGTGCAAAACGAATGAGCATTATCGTAAAATACGCAGACTAATCTAAAATCCTTGAATTTCAAGAAGCGTGAATATTGTTATAAAGACCCATATCTTGTTGACAAAATTAGTTATAAATATCTCACTTCTATCACAAAAGTCAGATTATTTAATAATTTTTACTTCTATGGCACTCAATCCCTTAGAATTACGCTCCAGTTTGAAGGTGACTTGGTTATTTTCTTTAATTTCGGGTTCGCTGTTGCTAATATGAAAGAAGTATTTATTTACACTTGTTTGATCTTTTATAAACCCAAACCCTTTCTTTTCGTCAAAGAATTCAACTCTTCCGGTTAAGGGTTGATTTTCGTCTACCTCTTCTTTTTTAGGAATCGATATTTCGATCTCCTCAACCTCAATCTCTTCAATTTTTGTTTCATCAGGTGGAGTATCAGTTATCATTCCATTTTCGTCTACATAGGCAATCATGTCATCGAATGAATTGGTAGGGTTGTTTTTGCGTTCTTCTTTCTTTTGTCGTTTCTCTTTTCTCTTCTGTTGTTTGCTTTTTTCTATTTCTCTTTTGTTGAATGAATTGGATTTTGCCATTTATTTCTATATTAATATTTAGTTTTTAATAAATTTTAGTTGTTTACGATAGGGAGTTTTCTTTGGGTGAGTTTTTGAATGTCTTTCAACATAATTCGGTCGTCTGGAGTACAGAAGGTTAATGCAGTACCTTTGTTTCCGGCTCTTCCTGTTCGGCCTATGCGGTGTACGTAGGTTTCTGCAACATCGGGCATATCGTAGTTTATGACTAATTCTAAATTATCAACATCAATACCTCTAGCTGCAATGTCTGTAGCGATTAGTACACGTGTCTCCTTTGATTTGAAGTTTGACAAGGTACGTTGTCTCACGTTTTGTGATTTGTTACCATGGATAGCCTCACTTCTTATGCCTGACCTACTTAATATTTTAGCTATACGGTCAGCTCCGTGTTTTGTTCTTGAGAAAACTAATACCGATTGGCTTCTCTCTTTTTTGAGTAAATTAATCAGGAGATTTTTCTTTTCGGGTTTCTCCACTAAGTATATGTATTGGTCTATGGTGTCTACAACTGAAGATTCAGGAGTAACTTCAACCTTAACAGGATTGTGTAATATGGATCGGGACAACTTAGCTATAGAGATAGGCATTGTTGCCGAAAAGAAAAGGGTTTGTTTCTTCTGAGGAAGTTTTGGCAGAATCTTTTTTATGTCGTGTATAAAGCCCATATCCAACATTCTGTCGGCCTCATCCAATACAAAGTGGCGTATGGTGTTTAGATGAATAAAGCCTTGGTTCATTAAGTCCAATAAACGTCCGGGAGTAGCAACTAAGATGTCTACTCCGGCTTTGAGTTCAGCTACTTGTGAGTGTTGTTTTACTCCTCCAAAAATTACACAGTGGCGTATTTTGGTGTGTTGCGTATAATCTCTTAGATTCTCATCAATTTGAATAGCTAACTCTCGGGTAGGGGTTATTATTAAAGCTTTGATTCCTTTTTGTGAACGATTCTTTGAGTCAAGGTATAGTTGCTGTATTATGGGAAGTGCAAAAGCAGCAGTTTTGCCTGTGCCTGTTTGAGCTAATCCTAAGATGTCTCTGTTTTCTAATGCCGGAAGAATGGCTTGTTGTTGTATTGGTGTTGGGGAAGTATATCCTTTTTCGTTTAATGCCTTTAGTACGGGCTCAATAATTTTTAAGTCTTTAAATGTCATGTAGTTTAGTTAGACTGCACATTGTAATGATGTAGCAGCAGATAAATAAGATAAAATTGTTATATAACAGATGGTGAAGGAAGAACTGTGAAGTAGAACCAATACAAAATGTTTTTAATGTGGTAAAGATAGTGAAAACATCTCATTTAACCTTATAATATTGTGTTTCTTCAACTTATTGAGGTTATATTCGATGTGTGTAGCATAGTAGAAGGCTTTTTTTTGATATACCACAAAAAACAAATGTTAACGGATAGAATTTGTTACCGCTTTTTCTGTTCTTTGAAAAACCTCAAAGAAAGGAGCCTCTTGCACATGAATTGGGTCATGAACAATGAGTTCTATTCTATTACCTAAAGGAAGAGGAAAGCTGCCCCATTGAGACATTTTCCAAGAGTTATTAATAGTTACAGGTACAATGTAAGCCGATGGGGCATATTTGGATAATATTTTAAGTCCATTTTCAGCAAAAGGAATAGGTTGTCCATTTCTGCTTCTGGTGCCTTCAGGGAAGATAACAGCCGATCGTTTATGTTCTTCTATATACAAGGCCATGTCTTTGATGGCAGAGAGTGCTTGTTTTCCGTTTTTCCTGTCAATTAAAACTGAGCCTCCATGTGTCAGATTGTATGAAATACTTGGTATGCCTTTTCCTAGTTCAATTTTGCTAATAAATTTGGGGTGAACTTTTCTTAAAAACCACCCAATGGTGGTGATGTCATAGAAACTTTGGTGGTTGGCTGCAATAATAAGGGGTGCATTTGTAGGAAGTTTCTCTCGGTTTAATACTTTGTACCTTGTTCCTAATACATAGGTGTTGGCAACTAGAGAAAAACAAAGAGCATCTACGCTTTTTTTGTGTGCCGCATATCCCAGGAGGTTAAAGCATATCCATTGTATGACGTGAAAAAAAATCAAAGTGCTTCCAAACAAGATATAATAAATAGCAGAAAAAGGATAAGCTATTATTTTTTGCATATGTAATAGGTTTGAGTCGTTTTGCATTGGGGGAAAATCAGTTTGAAAAACAAACAACACTATTTATTCGTTGCCTTTATGAATTCAGTTTTTAATTTGTTGAAAACCTCTTTTACACTCGAGATCTTTTCTGATAGATGTACGTTGACACCACTAAAAGCATATCCTTTTTTCATATTGCCTTTTGCTGCTTGATAGAGTGCTTGAATAATGCAATAGGGACTTTTTGTATAGTCGCAGGTTTTAATGCAATGAAAAGGACAACTTTTGGGCTTCTCTAATCCTTTTTCAACATTATGTATAAATTCACTGTCAATAGCTCGTCCTGGCATTCCTACCGGACTTTGTATGATTTTAATGTCTTCCGGTTTGGCGTTAACAAACACGTTTTTGAATGTTTCAGAAGCATCACATTCAGTAGTGGTTACAAAGAGAGTTCCCATTTGTACGGCAGAAGCTCCTAAATTTAGGAAGTGGTTAATGTCTTCTCCGGAAGATATGCCACCGGCAGCAATGACCGGAATGTTTTTTTGTTCTTTATAAGAAGTCGTTACTTCTAGTACCTGGGGTATTAAATGCTCCAAAGAAGACTGTTCATCATTCAGTTGATTGAGTTTGAAGCCCAGATGCCCCCCCGCTTTAGGGCCTTCAACTACAATGGCATCGGGAAGGTAGTTGTATCGGCTATTCCATTTTTCACAAATAATTTTTGCTGCTCTTGATGAAGAGACAATAGGCACTAATTTTGTTTTGCTTTCATGCGTAAGGAAAGAAGGCAAATCAAAAGGAAGACCAGCACCCGAGAATATGATATCGGCTTTTTCCGCTATGGATGTTTTAACCATATCTGCATAGTTGCTTAATGCAACCATAATGTTGACACCAATGATACCTTTGCTTTTTTCTTTTGCTTTCTTTATCTCTTCTTTTAGCCCTGTGATGCATTTAGCTAAATAATCACCAGGTTGTTTGTTGTAAACTAGTCCTAATCCTGCAGCAGAGATAACTCCAATTCCTCCTTCGTTAGCTACTGCTGAGGCCAATCCGGACAAAGATATTCCAACTCCCATTCCTCCTTGAATGACCGGGATTTTAACTTCTAAATTACCTATGTAAAAAGATTTCATGATTTCAATAATTATTATGGGGAAAGTATAGTAAAATGTTCTTAGAATAAACATTTATAGGAGATTCTTATTTAAGTGAAAAGATCGTATAAAATGAAGCCTCATAAATGAATAATGTTTCAAATATAACCATTATAATTGAAAAGACTCATCCTTCACTTTCTTTTTATGTTTTTTAATTCAAGGGGCGGTTTCTGTGTGTTCTTTCAACTTGTTTTAACTTCTGTTAGTGCTATTTTTGTTGTGGTAAAAGAACGTGTTATCTTGTTTTTTTGATTGTTAATTGTCTGTATTTTAGTGTTTTGTTGGTTGGTTTGCTGTTCTGTTACTTCCTTTTTCTGAATCAAAAAAATAGGACTTTATATTTGCTTTTTCTCTTGTGTTTTGATATCAAATCTTATTCCTTTTAGGTTGACAAGTTCTTCTATTGTATGAAGGATTGTTTTCGCTTATTGGTTGTGTAAGCAACTTGTTGTAGCTTTTTGGAAGCTGTGATCTTTCTTAGATTCTAAATGCACCCTTTTATTGTAAGAGGGTTTATTGAGGGTCTAGGACCTAACACCTGTCGGTCCTAGACCGAGCACTCTTCAGTCCTAGACCGACAGGCCTTCGGTCCTAGACCGACTTGATGTCTTGAATGGCTCGTTCTGGAGTTCTTTTATTCTTAGCTGTTTTTGATGTTATTAGTAAGGTATATAAAGAAGCAATATAGGTATAGATATAAAAATAAGTGGGTTTATTTTAGTTCTCGTAATTTTAAGTAAAATGAGATGTTTGAAATATCTTCTATATAATAATGTGTAAAATGGAACAAAAAATTGAGGGCAATTTCATTATCTCCTACCTTTTTTTGTACTTTTATAAACTAAAGAAAAAAGATAAAAGCAAATGATCAAAAAGAGTTTTATAGCTATGGTTGTGCTCTTCCTGTTTTCCTTTTATAGTCTAGGAAATAGGGCGGAGAAGAGTGATGAAATGCTTAGTGTAGAGCTCATTCGTTATAAAGTAGAAAAAAGGAAAAAGGAGAAGCCTTACCTTACCCAAAACGAAACGAAGCAGTATATGGATTCTTTAATTTTGGATCAGATAAAAGTTCTAGAAGCTAAAAAACTAGGTATTGATACCTCTTTTGTTTATTTAAATAAGGTGGCAGAGTATAGTCGAGGTCTGTTGAGTTCACGATTTTCCGGAGCAGAAAGAAGAGTAAGTCCTTCCGATACTGATAGTGTGGAGTTTTTACAAATTTATCATCTGTTTCAACCTATATCTCAGCAAGCTACGAATCGAGAATATGAAAAGAAGCTTACTTTTTTTGATTCACTTTATGTACAACTCTCTAATAATCCTTCACAGATTCAGAAATATACAGAGTTCTTTTCAGAAATAAAAAAACCGATTTGGATTTCACAAAAACAGCATACGGCTGAGTTCGATGAAAAAGTATTGCCTTTAAAGGCTGGAGAACTATCAAGACCTTTTACAACTCCTGCAGGAGTTCATCTTGTCCAGTTGATTCGTAAGGTATCTTCAGTTGAGAATAGAAAAGAGAGAAGAATGAAGAATATGACTCTAAATGAGTTTGATGCCTTTTTGCAAGAGATGAAATCGGGAATAGAGTTTTCTTTTACTTATGAAACACCTTGGAGAAATAGATCATGGAATCCTCCGGTTAATCAGGTTTTATTTGAGTTAAATGGAAAAGAATATAAAAAAAGTGATTTTGACTACTTTTCTAAATTCAACATGGCTACATTGAATAAGCAGTATGTTGACTTTGTCCTGAAAAGTATATTCGATGAACAATATGGCTCGTTACAACGAAGTGATAAAGAGTTAGAGTTTGCTATTCTTGAATATAAACATCAGTTGTTACTGGATGAGTTAACCCGAAGAGAATTACAGAGAATAGAGCAATTGGACAGTATGGGACTGGAGCGGTTCTTTCTTCTGCATCAAAAAGACTATAAACTAGATCTACCTCGCTATCAAGGAATTCTTGTACATTGTTCCTCAAGAAAAGTCTCTAAAAGCGTGAAAAAACTATTGAAAAAACAAGAGTCTTCAAGATGGGTTTCTCTTTTGTTGGATGAATTTGGTAGTTTGAATAATACTTTTATTAAAGTAGAAGAGGGACCTTTTGTTATTGGGAAAAATGCCTGTATTGATAAGCATATATTCAAGCAAGGAGACTACCAAGCTCCACCTTCTTATCCCAAATGGGTTATGTATGGTGAGGTGCAATGGTATCCCACAAATTACAAAGAGGTGGAAAACCAAGTTTTAGCCGATTATAACAATTATTTAAAGCAAAAATGGGAGGAGCATTTAATTTTAAATAGTGATGTTGAATTTTTAGAAGACCAATTAAAAACAGTTAATAATCACTGATGAAATAGATTAAAGCATTATCTTCGTAAATTCAAGAGTAATTAATATGCAGCGAAGACCTTTAGTTTTCATTCTCTTAATTAGCTTTTTTGTGAGTTGTACCTCTTATTATGACCATAAGGGGAAAACACCTTTGGTTGAAGTTGAGGGTAAATTTCTGTACAAAGAAGACTTAGAACCTATTGTGAAGCAAACGACCAATAGTGATGACAGCCTTTTATTAGCAGAGCAGTTTATTCGTACTTGGATTGAAGATGAATTACTTTATGAACAAGCCGATCGGAATGTACCCAACATGAAAAGTATTGAGCAGTTAGTTGAAAACTATAGAAAAACGCTTATTGTTCATGCTTATAAACAGGAACTAATATCTCAGCGTTTGTCAAAAAATATTTCAGATAAAGAGGTTGAAACTTATTATGAAGAACATAAAGAGTTATTTGTATTAGAACAACCGGTAGTGCAAGGGTTATTTATGAAAGTACCTCAATCGGCAAGTGGTGTAAAAAACATTAGAAAGTGGTACAAGCAGAAAGATAGTACAGCTATAGACCATATGGAAAAGTATACACTGCACAATGCGGTTAAATATGAATATTTTTACAACAAATGGATACCTGCAGGTACTATTTTGGATATGCTACCAAGAAATGCCCTATCTTTGAACCAATTGGTAGAGAAACCGGGGAATGTTGAATTGCAAGATAGTGCCTATTTCTACTTTTTGAATATTAGTGACATTCGTCAAGTAGGAGAAGAGGAACCCTTGGAGTATGCCCGACAAAAAATAAAAGATGTTTTAGTGAATTACAAACAAGTCGATTTTATAAAACAGGTAAAAAATGACTTGTATCAAGAAGCAGTAAAAAAGAACAAAATAAAATACAATTATTAAAGTGAGTGACATGAAAATTAACATAGCGCATAAACTTTTAATCCTTTTGGTGTTTATTCTGAATGGATTTTTCTTACAAGCACAAGATAATGTAATTGATGAAGTGGTGTGGGTAGTAGGCGATGAAGCTATCTTGAAATCAGAGGTAGAAGAAGCTCGGGCACACGCTTTGAGTCAAGGACAAAAGTTTGATAGAGATCCATACTGTGTTATACCTGAAGAATTGGCCGTTCAGAAACTTTTTTTGAATCAAGCCGTTCTTGATAGTATAGAGGTGTCTGAATCGGAAGTGATTAAACAAGTGGATTATATAACTAACCAATATATTCAAGGTATGGGTTCCAGAGAAAAAATGGAAGAGTACTTCGGTAAAACGTCAACCGAAATTCGTGAGACGATGCGTGAAAGTGCTCGAGATGGATTAACCGTACAGAGGATGCAGGAAAAACTGGTTGGTGAGGTAAAAGTTACACCGGCAGAAGTGCGTCGTTTCTTCAGTAAGTTACCACAAGATAGTGTTCCTTATATTCCTACTCAAGTAGAAGTGCAAATCATTACTCATCAACCCAAAGTGTCTGTGGCTGAAGAAGAACGCATAAAGAAAGAATTGCGCGATTACACCGATCGAATAACAAAAGGAGATATTACCTTTTCTACTTTGGCTCGTCTCTATTCAGAAGATAAGATGAGTGCCATTAAAGGAGGAGAGTTAGGATTTATGGGTCGTGGTGAACTGATTCCTGAATATGCTAATGTGGCATTTAATTTACAAGACCCTAATAAGGTTTCAAAAATAGTGGAGTCTGAATTTGGTTTCCACATCATACAGTTGATAGAAAAAAGAGGGGATAGAATTAATACACGTCATATTTTATTGAAACCTCATGTAAGTCAAGAGGAGAAAGATGCGGGTATAGCTCGTTTAGACTCTGTGGCTGATGATATTCGCAGAGAGAAGTTTTCTTTCGATGATGCAGCTTCTGTTCTGTCGCACGATAAAGACACACGAAATAACTATGGATTATTACCTAACCCATATACCGGTACTGCCCGTTTTGAAATGCAACAGCTTCCTCCTGAAATAGCTAAGGTGGTGGATAAACTTAAAGTGGGTGAAATATCTGAAGCTTTTACAATGGTAAACGAAAAGGATGGCAAAGAGGTTTGTGTCATTGTTAAGCTAAAAACTCGTATTGATGGACATAAGGCAACTATCTCGGATGACTACCAAAACTTGAAAGAGATTGTATTAGGTAGAAAAACAGAAGAGATGATTGACGAATGGATACTTAAGAAACAAAAAGAAACCTATGTACGCATCAATGATGGGTGGAGAAACTGTGAGTTTAAGTATCCGGGATGGGTTAATGATTAACTGAATTCGTGTTTATGTTTAACTCAACAATGCTAAGATATTCTTTATTGGGAGTGTTCTTGCTGTTTCTTATCTGTGGTATAACTCTGTTTGCACAAGATCAAAGAAAACCGGAAAAGAAGACTCGGGTGGATTTATTGCATGCCGATGAAGGTGTGGCAGATAAACTCGCTCGTCCGGATGTACAAGTGTTGTTGGGTAATGTTAGGTTGCGTCACGATAGTATGTATATGTTTTGTGACAGTGCACTTATCTATGAAAAAACAAACTCGGTTGAGGCTTTTAGTAATGTAAGAATGGAGCAGGGAGATACTCTCTTTATTTATGGGGATTATCTTTTCTATGATGGTATGACTCAAATTGCCCAACTGCGAAATAATGTGAAGTTAATCAACTTAAATACCACGTTAATTACTGATAGCTTAAACTATGACCGATTATATAATTTAGGCTATTATTTTGAAGGAGGAATTTTAACAGATGAAGAAAATGTGTTAACCTCTAATTGGGGAGAATATAGTCCTTCAACTAAAATGGCAGTCTTTAATCACGAAGTAACTTTAGATAATCCTCGGTTTAGTTTAACTTCGGATACATTGAAGTATCATACAGAAACACGTGTAGCTACTATTTTAGGACCATCGGATATCTATAACGAGGAAAACCATATCTATTCTGAAAGAGGGTTTTATAACACGCTGGATGATGTAGCCGAATTAATGGATCGTTCCGTACTGACTAGTGAAGGACGAAAAATGACAGGTGATAGCTTATATTATGACCGAAGAAGGGGTTATGGTGAGGCTTTTGATAATGTGGAGATGAATGATACCCTCAACCGAAATATGTTGTTAGGCGATTATTGTTATTATGACGAGTTAACTGAAAATGCTTTTTCAACAGGAAGAGCCGTTGCTGTGGATTATTCACAGAAGGATAGTTTGTTTATTCATGCTGATACATTGAAAATGAATAGTTATAATCTGCAAACCGATTCTGTTTATCGTGATATTCTAGCTTATCGTAAAGTAAGAATGTACCGAACCGACTTGCAGGGGGTATGCGATTCTTTAGCTTATAATTCCATCGATTCATGTATTACAATGTATTACGATCCTATTTTATGGACTGAATCTCAACAGCTATTAGGTGAAGAGGTTAAGGTCTATATGAAGAATAACCAAGTGGACTGGGCGCATATAATCAACCAAACCTTGGTAGTGGAGGAGAAAGACAGTGTTCATTACAATCAGATTTCGGGTAAAGAGATTAAAGCTTATTTTAAAGAGAATGAGCTAAATGAAGTGGATATTGTTGGTAATGTTTTAGTGGTTTTTTATCCACAAGAGGAAGATAGTACAATGATAGGAATGAATACATCAGAAACCAGTCGGTTGAATTTGTTTTTTGAGCAACAACGTATAAATAAGATGGTTATGAGTCCAAAATCTAACGGGGTTCTCTATCCTATGGATCAGATTCCTGAAGACAAATTGAGACTAGATAACTTTTTTTGGTTTGATTATATTCGTCCTAGAAATAAAGATGATATTTTCGATTGGAGGCCTAAAGCCGAAGCGGCTCGTTTGAAAAAAACAGATCGTGCCCCCATAGACTTATCTAAACGTAGAAAAATAAATAGGAGGTAGAGCTATGTTCAAAATGAGAAAACCCAGAAAATTTAATCCTACGTTTATCTATTACGATGAACGTAAAGAGCGATTAAAAAAGATGGAGGAAAAGGCCAAAAGAGATTTAGGTATGTTGCCCGAGAAAGAATACTCTCCGGAAGAAGAGATTCGAGGAAAATTTGTGAATGCTTCTACTCACCTCAAACGAAGAAAAACAAAGAAGCGTAAACCTATGCATGTGGGAGTATTAATTATTATTGTTTTGTTATTACTCTATATTTGGTATTATCTGAATACTGGAAGTTTAACGTTTTTTTAATTGAAAAGGAAGAGTTTTTTATGAGTGATATCATTCATTTATTGCCAGACTCTGTTGCTAATCAGATAGCAGCAGGAGAGGTGATACAAAGACCTGCATCTGTTGTAAAAGAACTTGTAGAAAATGCAATAGATGCCGGAGCTAAAAATATACAGGTTATCATAACCGATTCGGGGAAGAGTGTGATTCAAGTTATTGATGATGGAGGTGGAATGAGTGAAACCGATGCCCGTTTAGCTTTTGAGCGTCACGCTACTTCAAAAATAAAAAATGCCGGAGACTTATTTGCTTTACGTACCATGGGATTCAGAGGAGAAGCTCTAGCTTCTATTGCTGCTGTTGCTCAGGTTGAGCTTAAAACACGTCGTGAAGAAGATGAGCTGGGAACACATGTTGTTACCGAAGGTTCTAACCTGATTAAGCAGGAGCTGATTTCTACACCTAAAGGAAGTCAATTCATTATAAAGAACCTATTCTTTAATGTACCTGCTCGTCGAAAATTCTTAAAATCGAATGCTACAGAGTTAAATAATATACTCAATGAATTTGAGCGTATTGTTTTGGTTAATCCGGATATCAACTTCTCTCTGTTTAGTAATGAAACACAACTATTTGATCTACCCGCAAGTCCCATTAAACAACGCATCGTAAATGTCTTTGGAAAACGGATGAATCAACAATTGCTGAATGTTGAAGTTGAAACAAGTTTGGTTACTATCTCCGGTTTTGTGGGAAAACCTGAGTCTGCACGAAAAAGAGGAGCTCAGCAATTCTTTTTTGCCAATGGTAGATATATGCGTCACTCTTATTTTTATAATGCTGTAATTGATGCATACGAGGAACTCATACCTAAAGATGAACGTGTTCCCTTCTTCCTCAATTTGGAGGTTGATCCGGCTCAAATAGATGTGAATATTCACCCTACGAAGACCGAAATTAAATTTGAGAATGAACAAGGTATTTGGCAAATTCTATCGGCGACTATTAAAGAGTCTTTAGGCAAATTTAATGCTGTTCCTTCCATAGATTTTGATCAAGGAGAGATGTTGGATATACCTGTTTTTGATGAAGATCAAGTTCCTTCATTTCCCTCCATAGATTTAGATCAAACTTTCAATCCTTTTCAATCATCGGGAGAAGAGTATAAGCGTGCTCCAATGCATTGGGATGAAGGAAAATATCAAACCCCGAGTTTTGAAAAAAAGAGTGAGGAACCCCCTTTTGATGATAGCGATTGGGAGGAATATACTTCGACTCGTTCCACTTCAAACGCTTCTTTATATGGTGAAGGAGAAAAGCAAGTGGTAGAAGAGGGTGCAACTCATTTGCAATATAAAGGGCGATTCATTTTAACTGCTATAAAATCGGGATTAATGGTAATTGACCAACATCGTGCTCACGTTCGTGTATTATTCGATCGTTTTATAGAGCAGATAAAGAGTCGTAAAGGAGCTTCTCAAGGAGTTTTATTCCCTGAAATCATAGAACTAACTGCTGCTGAAAGTGTAATATTGGAAAGCATCAAAGAGGATTTGCATCTTGTAGGATTCGATTTGTCTAATTTAGGTGGAGGTAGTTACGCCATTAATAGTGTGCCTGCCGGTGCTGATGATTTAGACCCTGTTATGCTGGTTCGTAATATGATTGTATCAGCTACAGAAAAAGGTAGTGATGTTAAAAATGAAATTCAGGAGAAGTTAGCTTTAACCCTAGCTGAATCTTCAGCTATTGCTTATGGTCAAGTCTTGGCAAACAATGAAGTCATTGCTTTGGTTAATGCTTTGTTTACTTGTGAAATGCCTAATTATACACCCGATGGACTGCCTGTACTCACCACTTGGTTAGATGAAGATATATCGAAAAGATTTGATTAGAAATTAAGACCACGTCATCAATAAATATAGAAAAAGGGTATACATTATTTGTCAATGTGATACCCTTTTTATTTGTATTCTCTCCTGTTGTCTGAAATCAATTAACGAAAAGCAGAAGTTAATAATTCGAAGTTTCTTATAGTGGTATACTATACTCGGAAGCCAATAATTTCACGAACTTCTTTTAATGTTTTTGCAGCACTTTCTTGTGCTTTTTCAGCACCCTGCTTAGCTATTTTATCTAGTAACTCTGTATTAGCAGAATACTCTTTTATTTTTTCACGAATTGGAGCATTAAAATTATTGATGTCCTCAGCCAATTGCTTCTTTAAGTCTCCGTAACGTATAGAACAGTCGTTCCATTTTTCGTCGAAGTAATCATAAGCTTCTTTGCCCGATACCAAATCAAGAAAGGTGAACAGATTCTCAATAACTTCTGGTTTTTCACTGTTCGGTACAGTAGGTCCGGAATCGGTTACTGCTTTCATTACTTTTTGACGAATTGTCTTTTCATCATCCATTAAATAAATACAGTTACCATCAGATTTACCCATCTTCCCTGATCCGTCCAATCCGGGCACTTTAATAGCTTCTTTACCAAAAGAGAAAGATTCAGGCTCAGGAAAAAAGTCTACTTCATATAGATGATTGAAACGACGTGCAAACTTTCTAGCCATCTCCATATTTTGTTCTTGGTCTTTACCTACAGGTACTTTTACAGCTTTGTGAATAAGTATATCGGCAGCCATTAATGTTGGGTAGGTAAGTAGTCCTGCATTTACATTATTGGGTTGTTGACGTGCTTTTTCTTTGAAAGTAGTTGTCCGTTCCAATTCTCCCAAATAGGCATTCATGTTGAGGTATAGATAGAGTTCTAAAACCTCTTTGACATCACTTTGTATATAAATGGTAGAAATATCAGGATCTATTCCGGAAGCTAAATATTCAGCCAATATAGTACGAGCACTTTGTATAATGTTTTCCGGTTTACCTGTTGTAGTTAGAGAGTGCCAATCTGCAATGAAAAACAAGCAATTATAGTCCTGTTGCATCTGCAAGAAATTTGTTACAGCACCAAAATAATTTCCTAAATGTAAGTTTCCTGTGGGGCGTATGCCACTAACAACTGTCTCCATAAATTACGAATATTCTTGAATTATTATTTCTGCAAAAGTACACAAAAAGATTGGACTTTTATTTGTAATATGTGAAATTAGTCCTTACTTTGCATAAACTTTGATGTAGGTAATGATTCGTCAGAAAATAATAGGAATAGGATGTGTATCTGGTTTTGAAATTAACACTCAAGACGAGTTCTTACTTCCTTCCAAAAATGATGATAATTTAATAAGATGCGTTAATCCTTAGGGGTAACGCTTTTTTTTTGCAATTTAGATAACACATTATATATAATATTTAAGCATGGTAGATAAGGAAATTAAAAAAGTTCTTGTCCTAGGGTCAGGAGCACTCAAGATTGGACAAGCAGGAGAATTTGATTATTCGGGTTCTCAAGCATTGAAAGCGCTGAAAGAAGAACGGATTCATTCGGTTTTAGTTAACCCAAATATCGCAACTATTCAAACATCAGAAGGAATAGCAGATACCGTTTATTTCCTTCCTGTAACTACTCATTTTGTAACAGAAATTATAAAGAAAGAACGTCCTGATGCTATCTTTTTGGCCTTTGGAGGACAAACAGCCTTGAATTGTGGTGCTGAACTTTATGAGAATGGTACACTTGCTAAATACAATGTAAGAGTATTGGGTACTTCAGTAGATACAATTATGGAAACTGAAGATCGTGATTTGTTCGTTAAGAAGTTGGACGAGATAGATGTAAAGACTCCCATTAGTCAAGCCGTAGAGAACCTTGACGATGCTCTGAAAGCGGCTCAAGCTATAGGTTATCCGGTAATGGTTCGTGCTGCTTTTGCTTTAGGAGGACTAGGTAGTGGAATCTGTAAGGATGAAAAAGAGTTTTTAGAGTTAGCTGAAAGTGCTTTTACGTTCTCCAAACAAATCTTAGTAGAGGAGTCGTTAAAAGGTTGGAAGGAGATCGAATTTGAAGTAATTCGTGATGCAAATAACCACTGCTTTACAGTGGCAGGAATGGAGAACTTTGACCCTCTAGGTATTCATACCGGGGAGTCTATTGTGTTGGCTCCCACTTGTACCTTGAATGAAGATCAACTTAATTTGTTGAATGAAATATCTGTTAAATGTATTCGCCATCTAAATATTATTGGTGAGTGTAACATTCAATATGCTTTTAATGCTGAAACCAATGATTATCGTGTCATTGAGGTGAATGCTCGTTTGAGTCGCTCATCTGCCTTGGCTTCAAAAGCAACAGGATATCCTTTGGCTTTCGTTGCAGCAAAAATAGGATTAGGCTATACCTTGGATCAAATTGGAGAGATGGGTACACCGAACTCTGCTTATGTAGCTCCTACGCTGGATTATTTAATATGTAAAATCCCACGTTGGGACTTAGTGAAGTTTGCAGGTGTTTCTCGTGAAATAGGCTCAAGTATGAAATCGGTAGGAGAGATTATGTCTATCGGTCATTCTTTTGAAGAGGTAATTCAGAAAGGTCTCCGTATGATTGGGCAAGGTATGCATGGTTTTGTGGGTAATACAGGGGTGCATTTTGATGACTTAGACGAAGAGTTAGCTAATCCAACTGATTTGCGCATTTTTGCTATCTCTGAAGCTTTGGAAAAAGGATACACCATAGAACGCCTGAATGAGCTGACAAAAATAGATCCTTGGTTCTTGAACAAACTGAAAAATATTGTTGACTTTAGCCATACACTGAAAGAATATAATGAAATAGCCGGTATACCTGAAGATGTTTTACGTGAGGCTAAACGTCTGGGTTTCTCAGACTTTCAAATCGCTCGTTTTGTTCTGAATCCAAAGGGCAATATGGAGAAAGAAAACCTAGTGGTTCGTGCACATCGTAAAGCTTTAGGTATTTTACCTGCTGTAAAACGCATCAATACCATTGCTTCTGAACACCCTGATTTGACCAATTATTTGTATATGACCTATGGAGATAAGGGGAGTGATGTGAATTTTTATAAAAATGAACGCTCTGTTGTTGTTT
>CAZGUI010000015.1:0-47048 GCA_964528875.1 uncultured Bacteroides sp.
GTTCCTTCGAACTCATTGATTGCATTCTTCAGTACATCCTTAGACTTTATATCTAAATGATTTGTAGGCTCATCTAAAATCAAAAAGTTGACAGGCTCCAACAAAAGTTTTATCATAGCCAAACGACTACGTTCTCCACCCGACAAAACCCCTACTTTTTTATCCGAAGCTTCACCTCCAAACATAAAAGCACCGAGAATATCGCGAATCTTCAAACGAATATCTCCCACTGCTACTCGGTCAATGGTTTCAAACACCGTATAATCCTCATTCAACAGCTGAGCTTGATTTTGAGCAAAGTAACCTATTTGTACATTGTGCCCTACTTTTAGATGACCCTCAAAAGGAATTTCATCCATTATACACTTAATTAAGGTGGATTTTCCTGCTCCGTTTTTTCCTACAAAAGCTACTTTTTCTCCTCGTGCAAGTGTAAAGTTCACATCATCAAAAATTAAATGATCACCATACGCTTTTTTTACCTTTTCACAAATCAAAGGAAAATCACCACTTCGACTGGCTGGAGGAAACTTAAGCCTCAACCTTGAGGTATCAATATCATCCACCTCTATCCGGTCCAACTTGTCTAATTGTTTAATTCTACTTTGAACCTGAACTGCCTTCGAAGCTTTATACCGAAAGCGTTCAATAAAAGCTTCTGTATCTTGTATCTGTTTTTGTTGATTTTCGTAAGCTCGCATTTGCTGTTCCCTACGTTCGTCTCTCAATTTCAAAAACTCATCGTAGTTCACTTTATAGTCATAGATTTGACCACAAGTTATTTCAATGGTTCGAGTAGTAACCCGATTAATAAATGCTCTATCGTGACTCACCAGAACAACGGCGTTGGCTTGAGTAGTTAAAAACACTTCTAACCATTCTATACTCTCTATGTCCAAATGGTTTGTAGGCTCATCCAACAGTAAGACATCGGGACGTTGTAGCAGAATCTTAGCCAACTCTATACGCATACGCCATCCTCCACTAAACTCTTTTGTGGGACGATGAAAATCGGTACGTTCAAAACCTAAGCCTAAGAGTGTTTTCTCAATCTCTCCTTCATAATTGGTTCCACCCAACATCAAAAAACGCTCATTAGCTTGCGTGAAATCATCAATTAACTGGTGATAATCCTCACTCTCATAATCGGTACGTTCAGCCATTTCAGTGGTCATCCTTTCCAGAGAATCCCTCAATTCAATCATGGAACTAAAAGCCAACTTTACCTCTTCCATTACAGAGCGTTCATCAGCCAAACGCATTACCTGAGGTAAATAACCGATGGTAGTATCTCTAGGAATAGCAACCCGTCCACTTGTAGGTTTTTGTATGCCCGCTATAATTTTCAACATCGTAGATTTACCTGCTCCATTATTGCCTACCAAAGCAATCTTATCTTTTTCATTAATCACATAAGACACCTCACTAAACAAGGCTTGAGCATTAAACTCTACTTTTAATTTTTCAACAGATATCACGTTATAACTTTTTCTTTCTTTTTTTACTCTTGTCAGAATCTTCAAAATTAAGATAAAAATAGCAATCTAACATAAATTCAGTCTATTTATTACATTGGAAGACAATAGGCAAGTACCATTTTGTAGAATCCAGCTCGGTATTTTTTCTTATGATTGGATATGTGCAGAAAACAATCATAAACCTTAATCACTACATCCACTCATCTATTTTAACTACTCCAACTTCAAGAAAGTTTTCAACAAACACAGTTCATTAAACTCCTCCAAGTTAGTGTGTTTTTATTCACCTCTTTTATTCTAGTTACGCAGCAGTATAAATAAAGTAAAGGCTTTAATAAAGTAGATTTTCATACCCGCCTTTCAAGTCCTGTAGCTAGGGCATTTATCGGTCTAGGACCGAAGGTCTGTCGGTCTAGGACTGAAGGGTGCTCGGTCTAGGACCGAAGACCATTAGGTCTTAGACCGACTTTTATACCAAGTTTTTAGAATCTTGAATCTCCTCCTTTTGGATGGGTTCATGAGCCGGACAAACAGATCTCATAAAAAAAGGAGCAACTTCTCATTTTTCAAAGTTGCTCCTTAAGATTTTAGTATGTTATCTATTTAGAATAGTTTTGCAGGATATTCTCCGGCATCAATCAGTGCTTGTATTTTGTCCACTACTCCTTGTCTATCAGCCGCATAAGTAACCCCAAACCACTTGCTATCGGTATCTAGCACTTTTACTTTAGCAATCTCTCCATTAATTAAATCGTTCACCACAATGGGGATAAAGAACTCAGCTTTAGGATTATTGATTTCTTCTTTTAAGAAATCTACAAAATAATCTTCAGAGTGTTTGAAATAATCAGGAGTAAAGCCCCACATATTCATTGAAACAGGTGTATTATCAGCAATAGTGACTACCTGATTGTATTCATCGGTAAACTGTACTTTTCCATCAATGCGTTCAATAGCAGTACGCTCTACCACAGTAGTAAGATAGCCTTCAGCATCCATTTCACAAACACCACGTGCCACAGAACCACTTTCAGAAAGCGTATTTCCTACACGGTAACCTACCATACAGTATGTATTGCTTTCACCTTCCATTGTTTTGAGTTCTTTTGCTAACACCTCAAAACTGTTACGTCCGTAAAAGTCATCTGCGTTAATCACCGCAAAAGGTTCATGGATAACCGACTTACCCATTAAAACAGCATGATTTGTGCCCCAAGGTTTTACTCGATCAGCAGGTGCTGTAAATCCTCCGGGAAGATCATTTATATCTTGAAAAACCAATTCAGTAGGAATGTGGTTTTCGTATTTCTTTAATATAATTTGCTTAAAATCCTCTTCAAAATCTTTGCGAATAACAAAGACGACCTTTCCAAACCCACCACGGATAGCATCAAAAATAGAGTAATCCATAATGGTTTCTCCATTAGGTCCTAAACCATCTAACTGTTTTAATCCCCCGTATCTACTACCCATACCTGCGGCCAATACAAATAATGTTGGTTTCATTGTGTGTTCTTTTAATTTTTTACTAAATAGTTGCAATATTTTAGACACAAAGATATAAAACTAAAGAGAAGAGTGAGTTGATAAAACGTGAAAATTATAGAACAAATCGTTCAAAATGGATATCCAATAGCAAAATGAACACCTAAACCGTCTTTAAAACGTTCTATGTTATAATATCCTTTACGAGAAGTTTTATAGGGATTATGCAGAGCCACCCCACAATCTAAACGAAAAACAAGAATATCCATATCATAACGCACCCCGAACCCTGTCCCCAATGCTATTTCATCGGCAAAGTTTTTTACATTGAACTTGGCGCCCGGACGACCTTCATCGTTTCGGAGTAACCACACATTACCGGCATCTAAGAACAACGCACCACGTAAATTGCCCACAATAGGAAAACGATATTCCAAGTTGGCCTCCAAACGCAGATCCCCCGTTTGATCAATAAAAGTATAACGACCTCGCTCCCCCGGATGATAGCTTCCCGGCCCAATGCTTCGCACAGTGTAGGCTCGAATACTATTAGCTCCCCCAATGTAAAACTGCTCGGTATAGGGAGACACCTGAGAGTTTCCATAGGATGTGATAACTCCCCCAATGAATCGCGCAACAAGTGACTGATTAGGTGAGAAGTTCCACGTATATCTTAATTCGGTATTTATTTTCAGAAACTGAGCAAAAGGTGCTCCCAAAAACTCTTTGTCTTTTTTGGAAAAATCTTGCCCAAAGGCTTTATAAGCTAAAGAAGTTATATTTCCTGATGAACTGAGTGTGGTTTGCCACCAAATTTGATTCTTTCTTATTCTTCCTCGCGTCGGCGTATTATCATAAGTATATGTATACTCCATCTTGGGTATAAACTGATTTTGCATACTTATGGCTAACATCTTATTTTCATCAATAATAGAATCAAAACGAGCTGTAGTATGCTGTAATAAGGTAAAATTTAAGTTCAAAGGAGTAAACTGATGACGGGTAGTGGGTTTCGGTTTCCAGTCGTAGGAAACATTTCCTCCAAAAGAGAGTATTTTATAATACTTTGCCCGGTTCAACTGATCTACGTATAATTTGAATATTGTAGTTGTAGGGAATTCATATTCATTCTTTCGCAGAGTAGGAAATAAAAGTCGGGGAATGGTTAATGAGGAAGATACTCCCAACTCATAACTATTCATTAATGAGTTTTTCTCGGACTTCTTTCCTGTCTGCCATTCATAAGCCCCTCTTAATTTAATTTCCCAAGTTTCTCCTCCCTTAAATACATTATTCTTGGAAAGAGAGAAAGCAGCACCCGGTCCGGCTTGGTCATTGCTTTTCATTGCCAAATTAAACTCCAATTCGGCATTCAGCATCTTATCGAAAGAAGCCAATATATTCAAATCCAAAGTATCGGATTTTTGCAAGCTGTCCCGAAGCTCATAATTCATTTCTACATAACGAAAGATACCCAACTCATTTAGTTTTTCCTGAATTCTTCGTTGTCTGTACTGACTATAATAATTCGGCATTTCACTACTACGTCGACGTCTTAAGGAAGCGAACTGATTGGAGTTTATCCATCGATACAACATTTTAGGTCTTAAATTGAGTTTATTGTAGTATTGAATATTTAAATCTTTATATTGCATTTCTTGATTTGGTGCTTCTCCATTTTTACCAAACAGAAGAAAAGTCGTGGTCCCATTATAATACCTCTTTTGCGCTTCTTTAGGCATTTTCTTTATGGGTAGTAACTTCAAACTTACCGTATCCTTCACTTGAGTAGTATCTGCCTGATAGGTTAAATAAGAAGGTCTGAAATAATAATAACCCAAATTGCGTAAAAGGCCACTTACCCTATTGCGTTCGTCATCTAAATCTACTACATTGAATTGTTGTCCTTTTTTAATTTTAGACCCTCGTCTGGCTCTATCCAATATATTTAAAGTATGGGGCTGAAAGTTTTCATAATAGACTGTATCAACAAAAGTAGGAGTTCCCATATCTATGGAGTATAACACTTTAGCCTTTAAGCTATCTTTAGCATTTGGAATAACCTCATAATTGACTTTACCATTAAAATAGCCATAGTCAGCCAACAGATTTGAGGCAATTTTAGTACGAATTTCGGGATTAACAGTCGAAATCAAAATAGGAGTTGCGCCAAAGGTATTCAGTACCCATTTGCCAAATCCTTTATTGTATTTTTGAAAACCCGAATAAAACCATAAACCAATAGGTAAAGGGAAACGATGAGACACACTCCCCAACAAGGAGTTATTGGGCTTTTTATTAATAGCTCCTTCAATTTCACTGAGGGCTACCTCGCCTACAGGAGTAGGTATGGGATTTGTGATTTGCGTTTTTTTCTGTCCGGTATACAACACCTCACCACTTGGAATATGTTTGGTTGTGGAACAAGAAATAAAACCTACTACTAAACAAAGAAGTAGAAATATCTTGATAATGTGTATTTGCTTATTAATCTCCAACTCGTTAAAGCTCATATCTTTGTTTACTTTTTCTTTCTCCTAAATACAAAAAGCTCGCTTAACCGATCCACTTTTTTTCTCAAAATTAAACCTACTCCGGTCTCTAGTATTTCTCCTTCCATTATATTATCATAATTTTTATTATGAAATAATCGAACATAACGTGTACCCGTATTGTCCAAACGATATTCTATGGATAGGTTGTCAATAAAAGATTGTACATCATTGGTTACATTTTCTCCGGTAGAAACCTTTCCTCCAACAATTATTTGCACTCTATTATTAAATAAGCGCTGAGAATAACTAAAGCTATAATCGGTATGTCGCCCTCTGGATGAGGTTTCATCGTGCTCCTCTACTCCTACACTAAAGCTGGCATTTTCAATTCTATCCGAGAGAGAGTTTATCTGACTTTGCAGTACACTATTCAAGGCCGATCCCATATCAAAATTCCCCTTGGATGAACCATCTGCTGCCAGGAATCGCCCGGTAGTCATCATAATAACTGCTTGCCTTACTCGTTCTTCTTCTGTCATCGTAGCCAACAACTTCTGAACATCGCCATCGTCAGGAGCCTCAATATCAAACTTCAAGGATAAGTCATCTACTTTGTTATTAATAAGCACCGATAAATCAAAGTTCACCTGACGTGAGTTTTGATTATCATCCACTACGGAAGCTCTTAATCGTTCAGAAGCTTTAATGTTTAACCTGGGATTCATAACATCACCTGTCCACTCCACATAACTATTCCCCGTAATGTGGAAGTCTTTTAGGGGTATCACCGGTAGTGAATAACGAATTAAACCACCCGATAAAACATATCGTCCCGACAAAGATAAATCTCCTTGCTGTGTATACTGTAGATTCAGATCACCTCCACCTTCCAAACTAATACGACTACTTCTATCTTCACTTAAATCCACCTTTAAGCGTACCATAGGGTCAATGTGCAAACCAAACATCAGACTCATACCACCCAAAGAGTGAAAAACAGTATCTTCTTGTTCCACGTATGTTTCATCGAACGAGGTAAAGGTAACCAGATCACTTAATCGGTCTTGTACTGTTAAAGGCGAATCTTTTAATACATAGGTAACATCAGTCTTCCCATTCAAGTTCATTCCACCTCGCATAACTAAGGCATCTAATGGTCCTACTACAGAAGCCCCAACATCAACCACTATTTTTCCATAGATTAAACTCTCCTTGGTTCGTTTAGCGTCCAATAAATAATAATCATTCGCATTTAACTGAACATTTAAGTGTGGGCTGGATAAATCAGCAAAATTCAGATTTCCATCAATGGTAAAAGGATTTTTCCCTTTGGCATAAATAGCAAACCGATCGAATTTCAATTGGTTGTTTGCAACCTTTAAAGGGCGATCATCAAAACGGAAGAAAACACCCCACTGTTGAGAAAACACAGAAACACTATCCAATAAAAACTCCCCATTAACCTGCGGCTTATCTACTCCTCCTGTTATAAGTAAACTACCATCAATATCCCCACGTAAAGTAGCCATCTCGTCGGGGACTAAAGCATTTAACATCTTCAAGGGAAAATGGTGTAATGTAGTGGTAATGTCTAAATTTTCCTTTTTTCCAATTACAGATAAGCTTCCATCGGCCACCAACACCTCTTCTCCTTCGTGATGTAAATAGCTATCCAAATAATGATTCCCGGATTCATCGGGTAACCAAGTAAGACCAAAGCCCAAATCACCTACACGTTTCTTCTCATAATTTAATTCATCGATAACCATTTCTGTTGAAATGAATTGTGAATTGTCAATGCTGAATAAATGTGCCTCAATGGAAAACAAACCGGATAATGCCGGTAGAAAAGGAAAGGCATTTGTGATTTCCGCTAGCTCAATCTGCTGAAGCCCTACATTCATCACCTGCTCTACACTATCTTTCAGAAACGATTCGAATCTAAATCCTACTCCTTTTTTGTCGTATAACTCAATCAGTGAGTTTAGTTGTAATTCCTCACTCAAAAAACCTTTGTTATTGGCATATTTAAAACTCTTAAATGCAACAATAGGCTCTTCAGGAATCATACGGAAAGAGAAACCCGAATCTAAGGGGGTAATATTAACTCCTATGTCTAATCCTTTGGCTCCATTATTTTCCTGATAAAAAAGCTTTAGTTCATTCTCACCCCGGCCAACTTCTCCTAATAGTAAAGACTGAAACCCGTTCTCTTTGCCCTTCTTTATAAATCCGGTCTTCAACTGAATTCTTTCCTCCAACTGATTAAACGACAAAAGGAAGGTGTCAACACTATTTTTCTTAAATTTAATATTATTAATTGCCCCATAGCCTTGAATACCCTGAATGGTATCTAGAGTAAACGACACATTTAAGTCTTGATACAAAATACCTTGCGTACGAAGATAGTCGGACAATGAATTGCCGGACTTTGAGGTAATTGTAAGTTCTGCCTCTGGTAGTACTGTTTTAAGTATTGAGGGATCGAATCGATAATTGTCGTCGACTTGTTTCTCTATTTCCCGAGTAAGGATATCTACTTGATCCAGTAATGCTACCACTGAATATGGCGTAGTAAAATCAAGAGACAAATCTCCTGACTTAATATGAGCAAAAATGGCTTCTTTTGACAAACCGGCTTGTCCGGCTATTTTCACTGGATTTCTTAATTCTTTTTTTATCAACCCCATAGCCAACAAGTTGATTCGATCCACTTGAAAGTCCAAAGAACCTATGGGTATAGTAGAATCCAACTGATATTGCCCATCAGCCGTAAAATCGATGATATCGTTATCCCCTTTTAATTGCGCCTGCAACAATGCATCACTCCATTGAGCAAACAGGTTGATTTGTCCAATTTGACTTTTCCCATAAATAAATTGCTCAATCGCTACATTTAATTGTCCGTTTGATAAAGGAGACTGAATGTTAAACCCTTTTCCTTCAAGATCTAACACGCCTGAAAATTCTTTCAGAGAATCATGGGGTAAAAAGTGCTGTATCTGAAGGGAATCAATCATTATATTGGCAGCATAATGTTCTGTTTTTTCATTATACATTCCAACCAATCCAATGTTACTTTTACCTTCGTCTAGATTTAATGTTATTTGATGTTCTGGCCCTCTTAAATGCCATTGAGTAAGTAAAGTCAAAGAGGGAATCTGTATTGATGGATCGGATGCAGACTGAAATAATGAAGTGATGAAGTTTAGATTTATAAATTCTCCTTCTATTTGAGCTTCACCCAATCGGCGATCTATATCTAAGGCATCTTTCACTATTCCGGAACCTTTCACAGACAAAGTTTCCGGCCAATTCATCTCCAGCTTGCTCAACTGAAGATTTTTCAAATTCCCTGCTATACTCAAATCAAAGTTTAACGACTCTTTAGGAAAGTCCTCCATAAACTTATCAGGAAAATCCGGAGCCAACAAAAACAAATCTTCACGATTAATAGATGCAGCTATTTGAGCTTTAAAATTCCCTTGGGTTGGATTTTCGATAAACTTCCACAAAGAAGAAGCCTTAATCTGAATTTTTGAATAATCGGTTTGAACCCAAAGGTTGGGAACAACAACAGAAAGAGAGTCGGACTGAAACCGACCTTTAACGGCAGCTATATTCAAACCGGATTGTTCTTTCATTGATAGGTTCCGAATATCTCCTTTAATCTCCTTTCCTCGGTTATACACAGAGTCAACAGCTATTTGCATATCGCTAAAAGATAGATTGGAGGGATTAAAACCAGGGGTATCTGCTACATTTCCTTGTTGGAACGAAAGTGAACTTTTATCTAGTCTGAGCCGCTTAAGTGAGTAAATCTCTTTAGCCAAATCCACATTCACACCCGATAATTGAAAATCGCCTATCGAAGCTTGTAAAGACAAACTATCCTGAGGTATTGAAAAATCAACCTTTACATTTTTCAGCTGTCCTTGCTTAAGCAGAGCTACCCAAGCTATTGGAGCAGTTGTAGCAGTATCCGGAGGAGTTGAAACGGTATCAGTAATACATACGTTTAAATAGGTGTCTTTAATGGTCAGTACATTAACAACCGCCTTTTCTTTTTTCAGATCAACTCCATGACTTTTAATAAAGAAGTAGTCCAGGTCGCCTACAACCTGTATGCCCGGTATTTTATCTTTACTGTTAATCGACAGGTTACGTAGAGTTAATTCGTTGAGATCTACTCTACCATAGATTAAGGGAAGTATCTTTACCTGCAAATTCAAACTCTGCATAGATAATAATGAGTCTGACTCTTCTTTTACAACTAAATCGCTAAGTAATAAATTAAAAGGATAACGAAGATCTACGCGTCTAAGCTCAATATCTAAGCCTGTTGCTTCAGAGGCTACTGTTATGAGTTCTCCTTTGATATAATTTTGCAAAGAAGGGATATAGAGAGCCATAACTAAAACCCCAAAAAGGATGATAGGTATAACTAGAAAGATCAGTATTATTCTTTTTATCCACTTAAGCATACACAACAGAAATCAAACGAGTTCTAAAATTTCATGAAAGTAATAATTTTGTAAAATATAAGTAACAATAAAACAGAGAATTAGTCCTCTGTTTTACTGCTCCTATAATATAATACCGAGCGTTTATTCTTATCAAAAAGACTTTGAGCAATTACTCGGGCTTTATTTGCTGTTACCGATCGATATTTTGAAACACATTCCTCAATATCTAGTACATTACCATTTAACTCATACCAAGCTAAATCCGTTGCCAAGTTGAGATAATCAATGAAACGAAACACTTGAGCTGACTCAAATTTGTTCTTTACCTTTTCTAGCTCCTCTTCGGGTATAAGATCTTTTTGAAGCATTTCCAACTCTAGCTGAACCTCATTCTCGCCCTCTTCCAAAGATACACCATTAGCCAGTTGTCCCACAACATGAAAAAGTCCAGCATCTCTTGAGCCTGACACATACGCATCAATCGATGTAAAGACTCTCTTATCTTGAGTAAGGTGTTGTTTCAGCCTACTGGAAGTTCCATTGGCCAAAACATCAGAAAGCAGATCATAAACCTCATAATCCGGATGATTAAACTCACACATTGGGTAAACCATATATAAGGCATCAACAGGTACATCACGAAAGACCTCTTCTCTACGTTCCTGAGTTTGCAAAGGCTCTCTGGGAATCTTTCTTTCGGGGACTTTTCTTCTGGGAATATCTCCAAACCACTTTTCGGATAGAGTAACCACTTCCTTAAAAGATATATTACCTGTAACCGATAAAATAGCATTATTTGGAGCATAAAACCGATAAAAGAAATCTTCCACTTCTTGAAGTGTAGCTTGGGCCACATGATCCAATTCTTTACCTATAGTAGGCCATTGATATGGATGAACTTTATAAGCTAGAGCACGCAACAAATGACTAACATCCCCATAGGGTTGATTTAAGCTACGTTGCTTAAACTCCTCCATTACCACTCCACGTTGTACATCCAAACTCTTTTGATTAAAATCCAAACCTAACATTCGGTCGGATTCCAGCCAAAAACCTGTTTCTACATTTTGTTTAGGTAAAGTGATGTAATAATTAGTAATGTCATTACTTGTCCAGGCATTATTCTCCCCTCCGGCCAACTGTAAGGGCGCATCAAAGGCTGGAATGTGAATTGACCCACCAAACATTAAATGTTCAAAAAGGTGGGCAAATCCGGTATGCTCCGGGTCTTCATCGCGTGCACCAACATCATAAAGCATATTTAATGCCACCATTTTGGTATTGATGTCCGGACTATGAACAATTCGCAACCCGTTAGATAATCTATAACGATTAATATTTAACATATTAATTTAACAAAGAGACTTTTATAATTTTAATATCCTCTTCAGGACGGTCATTACTACTTGTATTTTGTTCTTGGATTTTATCAACTACTTCTAAACCGGAAACCACTTCGCCAAACACGGTGTATTCATTATCCAAATGAGGAGTACCACCTAAAGTAGTATATGCCTCTTTTTGTTCAGGAGTAAACTCAAAATCAGGTTGTTCAGCAGCCATAGCTTCAGCCTGAGCAATCAGCTCATTTTGAAGATCCATCAAACCCTCGTGGTTTTTTTCCATTTGTAAGGCATATATTTTTTGCATATTTCCTTGAGCCAACTTATTAAAGATAATATTCATCTTGTTGCTATTCATTTGTTTTTGCATGTCCAACAAAGTAGAGTCTGAGTAGACTTCTCCGGTAACAATGTAGAATTGACAACCTGACGACTCTTTTTCAGGATTTACCTGATCACTTTGACGAGCTGCAGATAAAGCTCCTTTTTTATGGAAGTATTTTGGGTATACAAACTCTGCAGGAAGTGTGTATCCTACATCGCCTGCGCCTAACATTTTATCTTTAGGTGCATTTTTAGACTCCGGATCACCTGCTTGAATCATAAAGTTTTTAATGACACGGTGAAACAATGTCTCAGCATAAGTGCCTTCTTTAGCTAGTTTGATAAAATTATCTCTATGTTCAGGTGTATCATTGTATAGTTTCACTACAATATCTCCTAAAGAAGTTTCAATTTTCACCTGTTGTTCTTTTTGATTGGTCATATCTGTTTTTGATTTATTTCCTGATCCACAGCTAATCACACCAAGGGCCAGAATTACAATTAATATTATATTTTTCATATACATTTTCTATTTTAATAAAAATGAAAGGGTAAAAATACAACTTTATAAGCTTTTGAATAAAAAAAACAATCTTTATTAAGCTTAGTTATAGATAATGAGATTAAAAACATAAATAAAAGAGAACAGTTCACCTCTTTCATTACACTTAATAGTTCTCTTTTATATAATCAAAGCAATTCAAACTCTTGCCACAAATCACCCTCAGGATAAGGAGCTACAACATCCATCTCCTTTTTTGACACCGGATGTATAAAAGAAATTCTCCTTGCATGCAATGAAATTCCTCCATTTGGATTAGAACGAGGATAACCATATTTAAGATCTCCTTTAATAGGACAACCTATTTTACTCAACTGCGTTCTGATTTGATGATGCCTACCGGTTTGCAGATCAATTTCCAGCAAAATAAAGCTTTTCGATTTACCTATCACTTTATAGCCCAACTTAGCCTCTTTGGCATTTTTCTGAACTTTATCGTATGCAAAACTCTTATTTTTCTGTGGATTCCTTACCAAAAAATGAACCAATTCACCTTGAAGAGCAGGAGGAGGATTCTTCACAATAGCTTCATACGTTTTCTTCACCTTGTCTTCCCTAAACAGTTCGTTCATACGTGCCAGTGCCTTACTGGTTTTAGCAAAAACGACCAGCCCACTAACAGGTCTATCCAACCGATGAACAACACCGATAAAGGCATCACCAGGTTTATTGTATTTTATACGCAAGAATTCAGCCACTTTTTCTGAAAGTGGCTGATCTCCTGTTTTATCACCTTGGACAATATCCGAAGATGATTTATTCACTATGATAAGATGATTATCTTCGTAAACGACGTCTAACATCTATCTTTTCTTACATATTCATTCCGCCACAGCAGTGGATAACCTGTCCTGTAACGTATGAAGACAAATCAGAAGCCAAGAACACAGCAACATTAGCTACATCCTCCGGAGTACCTCCACGACGCAACGGGATTTGTTGAGCCCACTCTTTCTTTACTTCTTCAGAAAGAACATCTGTCATATCTGTAATGATGAATCCGGGAGCAATTGAGTTTGCACGGATACCTCTTGAACCCACCTCTTTAGCGATGGATTTAGCTAACCCAATCATACCTGCTTTAGATGCAGAGTAATTAGCTTGACCCGCATTGCCCGATACTCCAACAACAGAAGCCATATTAATAATACTTCCACCTCTCTGACGCATCATAATAGGAGTACAAGCATGGATAAAGTTAAAAGCAGATTTCAAATTTACATTGATCACAGCATCCCATTGCTCTTCACTCATACGCATCATTAAACCATCTTTAGTAATCCCTGCGTTATTTACTAAAATATCAATTGTACCAAACTCCTCATGAATAGCCTTTACCACCTCAGCCGTTTCGTTAAAGTTAGCTGCGTTAGAAGCATATCCTTTACAACGTACGCCTAAAGCTGTAATTTCTTTTACTGTCTCTTCTGCTATTTCATCAATACGTAAATCAGTAAAAGCAATATTTGCACCTTCTGAAGCAAACTTTACAGCAATTGCCTTACCTATACCACGTGCTGCACCTGTAATCAGGGCTGTTTTTCCTTGTAATAATCCCATACTATTCAATTTTTTATATTATTTTTTATGTAATGCACCAAAAACAATGTTTACCACATTGTCGTTCAGTGTTTCTGAATCTAAATCTGCTCCAATGTAACCCCTAATGTAAGGAACCTCTATACCTTTCAAGCAGTAATGTATTAAGGCAGCAGCCAACTCAATGTTATCAATATCAAACACCTCTGCATCTTTCCCTTCTTTCAATACTTCCTGAAATAATTTAAACTCCTCAACATCAAACTTCTTACGCACTTTTTCCACAGTCCAAATATCTCTAAAGAAATTGGCTCGCAAAGTTCCATTACGGTAAACAACATCTTTTACCAAATCTAAATGTGTATATATTAGCTCTATGACCTTCTTCTCCGGTGAAAGATTCTTCCGCATTACCTCTTTCATCTTTTCAAGTAATGTATCTAACTCGGTTTCAACTACGACTAAAAAAAGATCTTCTTTATTTTTAAAATAAGTATAAAGAGTTCTTCTTCCTTTTCTCGACTCCTTGGCAATATCATTCATCGTTGTCCGTTCCACTCCCTTTCTGGCGAAAAGTCGTCTCGCAGCATCTATTAATTGATCTCTTGTCTTAGAAGTTGTCATCTATTTCTCTTTCACATTGCACATCTAGTAAACGATTGAGCAAAAATAAGTCTTTTCTAAACGGAGACAAAATAAATTCCTTTATTATCTTCATTATATTTTATTATTTCCTTTTTTCTTTGACTATGAATGAGTTGTAAAGGATACACAGTTCAAAAACACAACAATTTACAAAGTTTAACTAAATAAAAACCACCATACATTTGGAGGATTAAAAAATATCGCATACTTTTGCACTCACAATATCGCGGAGTGGAGCAGTGGTAGCTCGTTGGGCTCATAACCCAAAGGTCGTTAGTTCGAATCTAGCCTCCGCAACAAAAGAAAAAGCAATCTCAAATGAGGTTGCTTTTTTTATTTCCAGTGGGTAGGGATATTCAGCAAATAGGGCTCACTCGATATTTCATAGGGACTAAGCATATCTCTTATGCTACTCCAAAAAGAAAATTTCACATCTACCACTCGTCTAATGGCTGCTCTGAACTGTTTTATCTTCGCATTAAAAGATTCAGCTGCTGCATTTGTTGATCGATTGTTGTAAAAGTTAAATATGCCATTATAATAGCATACCTGATAAAAATGATAAATTATCACTCTTTCCTAATTCTCAACAAAATCGTTTAGATAGCAGAGAGAACACTGAATAAAGGAAGTTTTATTCCTCCTCCAATTGAACAACAATCACTTTGTCCTATTTTTCAGAAGTGCATTTGGCTATATCTTCTTTTTACATCTACAATTCGAATTTCGGCTATCTTGTGATACTTCGTTTGTCAATGACTCTTTTTATAACTCAACACAGCCCAAGTGTTCAAGAACAAAGCAAAACCAATTAGGGCAAACAGCTGTGGCAATAGATCTTTGAAGCCACTGCCTTGTAAATATATGCCACGCATAATTTCCATAAAGTAACTCAATGGATTGAATCTCGCTATCCACTGTGCCCATTGGGGCATACTACCGATAGGGGTAAATAAACCACTTAGCAAGACCAATATCAAAATAAAGAAGAACATTAAAAACATCGCTTGTTGCATTGTTTCAGAATAATTGGATATAATTAACCCCATACCCGAGACAGCTAAAATATACAATGCGGCATAAACATAGACCCAAAGTAAATTTCCCGCCGGAAGTAAACCATAAACCAGAGCAGCAACAAGACACCCAATACTTAAAACAACGAACCCAATAATCCAATAAGGTATCAATTTCCCGAGAATGAAATGCAAGCGCGCCACAGGAGTAACATTCATCTGTTCTATGGTTCCTACTTCTTTCTCCCCCACAATATTAAACGCAGGCAGGAAGCCGGTAATCAGGGTCAAGAGCATCACAATGATTGCCGGAATCATAAAAAACTTATAATCCAGATAGATATTAAACTTATTGTAGGGAATAATATGAATAGATGGTGCAAACTCTTTACCGGTCAACTGACCTAAATCCACCTTCAAATCATCAGAGTAATCAGCCAAAATTGACGACAAATAAGAGGCGCCCAAAACACCTTTGGTACCATTTACTGCATTAGCAGAAATCATGACCTTAACGACTCCCTCTTTGACTAACTCTTTCTCAAAAGCCGGAGGTATCTCCAAAATAATATCCACTTGATTGGCTTCTACAGCCGACATCGCCCCACTATAAGCATCGGATAAATTACTTAGAATAAAGTTTTTGGATGCTGAAAGCTTATGAATCAATCGTTCGGAATAAGAACTTTTATCATTATCTATCACACAAAGCTGTATGTTCTTAACCTCCTGATTAGCAGCCCAGGGTATAAGCAATAACATCACTAAAGGTAACATCAGAATCATTTTAGGTAAAAAAGGATTTCTGAATATCTGCTTAAACTCTTTTTCCAATAAAAACTTCAACATACTCAATCGTTATGACAACCGAACACTAAACTTTTTCAAACTAACCACCAATAAAAACACACCCATAAGAGCCAATACGCCTATTTCCTTTAATACATAAACACCACTCACTCCCTGTATCATCAGTTTCTTTATCATACCTATATACCATTTAGCAGGTATTACATTGGATACCCACTGCAAAAAAACAGGCATACTCTCTATTTGGAATATCATTCCGGACAACAACATCGTGGGAAGCATTAGCCCCATACCCGAAATCAACATAGCAGCCACTTGCGTATGCACCATATTGGAGATTAAAAGTCCCAACAACAAACTCACTACAATATAGAGTAAAGAAACCAATATAATTAACAGCAAATTGCCCGCAATAGGAACTTGAAGCACAAAATAGGCAAGCAACAGAATGGTAAGTAAATTGACAATGGATAGAAAAAAGTAAGGCACAGCTTTGGAGAGAATAATATACAAGGGTTTAATGGGTGAAACCAATAACACCTCCATACTTCCTTTTTCTTTTTCTCGTACAATGGATATAGAAGTCATCATTGCACAGATTAACATTAAAATCAACCCCATAACTCCAGGCACAAAATTATAGGCTCCCTCCAGTTGAGGATTATACAACATTCTAATTTCAGGAAGGATAATCAAAGAAGGACGTATATTAGCAGCCAATTCTTGCTGATATTGTAGAATCACATTCGACACATAGTTGGCCATCATAGTTCCTTGGTTAGGGTCAGTAGCGTCTACTACGATTTGCACCGCTGCTTCTCCCGTATGCAATAAGTTATTGTGAAAACCAGCCTCAAAGACCAACACCAAGTCTGCTTTTTTCTGTTGTAAAACGCCATCTATCTCTTGGGAATTCTTGGGTCCATCCACAACCGTAAAATACGAATTAGCAGCAATACGATTTGCTATTCGTTCTGTAGAGACATCCTTAGATAAATCATAGATGGCTACATTCACATTCTTCACTTCAGTAGTAATGGCAAAGCCAAACAAAATCATCTGAACCACAGGCATTGCCAACAGAATAAGCATAGTCCGCCAATCTCTGAAAATATGAATAAACTCCTTACGCACAAAAGACAAGAACTGCTTCATAATACATCTGCATTGCGTTTAGCTCCACGAGCAAACTTGTGAAAAACTTCATTCATATCTTTCGATTGAGTCTGTTCTTTCAATACCAAAGGAGAGGCTAATCCCTCTATTTTACCATCTACCATAATAGATACCCGATCGCAGTATTCCGCCTCATCCATATAGTGAGTAGTTACAAACACGGTAATTCCATTATCTACTGCTTTGTAAATCATTTCCCAAAACTGACGACGTGCAATGGGGTCTACTCCACCCGTAGGTTCATCTAAGAAAACAAGTTTAGGGGAATGGAAAATAGCCACCGAAAAAGCCAGTTTCTGCTTCCACCCCAAAGGCAAATCACGCACCAACGTGTTTTTCTCCGAAAGAATATCCAACTCATTCAAAATAACATCCGTCTTAATAGCAATCTCTCTTGACTTCATTCCATAAATACCCGCATAGAGCCGAATATTTTCCCAAACCTTCAAGTCTTCATACAAAGAGAATTTCTGACTCATATAACCAATGTTTCGCTTGATCTTATTGGGTTGCTTCAGCACATCAAACCCTGCCACAGTTCCTGTTCCCGACGTTGGTTTGCTTAAGCCGCAAAGCATTCGCATAGCAGTAGTTTTTCCGGCTCCATTCGCACCCAGAAAACCAAAAATCTCTCCCCGATAGACTTCAAAGTTAATCCGATCTACAGCTGTAAAATTACCAAATCGTTTGGTCAGATTGGTTGCTCTTATAACTACTTCTTTCATTTCCCTCCCCTTAATGTCAATTGCATAAAACAGTCTTCTATGGTAGGAGCTATTCGCTCCACCACCACATGGGTATGTCCTTTAGAATTCAGGTAGATTCGCAGGTTTTCTTCTGTCAGTTGTTCATCTACCGTAATGTGATGACTATCCCCAAAAGTAAAACAAGAGTGTATCCTTTCATTTTTACGTAGATCGATCAATAACGGATACATCGCTTTCGCCCGAACAGCCCAAAGGATTTGATTGTATTGCCGAATGATGTTTGAAGGAGTATCGATTTGTAAAAACCGGCCTTGTTGAATAAAAGCCATTCGGTCGCAAAGTGAAGCCTCATCCATATAAGGAGTAGAAACTAAAATAGAAATATGCTGCTCTTTGAGTTGTTGTAACATCCCCCAAAACTCTTGACGGGAAACAGGATCGACTCCCGTTGTAGGCTCATCCAAAAATAAAACGGTGGGTTTGTGAATCAAGGCACAACACAGAGCTAACTTTTGTTTCATCCCTCCCGATAACTTACCGGCTCTCCGATTCTTAAAGGGTTCAATTTGCTGATAGATATCTTTAATCAAATCATAATTTTGCTCAATGGAGGTGTGGAAAAGAGTAGCAAAAAAAGAGAGGTTCTCTTCCACAGTCATATCCTGATACAACGAAAATCGCCCGGGCATATACCCCACTTTTTGTCGAATAGATCGATATTGTGTAACCACATCATCACCATCTACCCACGCCTTCCCTTTATTGGCAAGCAACAAAGTGGTCAATATTCGGAATAGGGTTGTTTTTCCTGCTCCATCGGGACCAATGATACCAAAGATTTCTCCTTTTTGGGTAGAGAAACTCACATCAACCAAGGCCTGAACCGAGTGGTAGTTTTTACTTATATTTTCAACACAAACCGCTTCCATTCTTGAACTCTTAAAATTTCACCTCACCATACATTCCTTTTTTCAGGTAACCATCGTTGGGCAATGCCACCTTTATGGCATAAACCAAATTGGCTCGCTCATCCCGAGTTTGAATGGTTTTAGGCGTAAACTCAGCTTTATCCGATATCCAACTTATCTTTCCCTGATACTCTTTTCTGTCCGACTCTCCTTTATCGGCATAAACCAAAACCTCCTGACCTATTTTTACGGAAGTCAGTTGACTAGCCGTGATATAAGCTCTAAGATACATCTGATTCAAATCTGCCACTTTAAATAGGGGTTTCCCTTGCACCATAAACTCTCCTTGCTCCACATACTTTGTTAATACTGTTCCTTGTATCGGACTTTCCACAATGGCATTCTTTATCTGATCGTCCAACTGTTCTATTTGCATCTGTAAAGACAAATGCTCATCGGTCAAACTGTTATTGCTATTATTCACGGTTTCATACTGTGCTGCCAATTGTCGCTTCAACACATTCAAGTGAGAACGCACATCATCCAGTTGTTTTTGATTGGCAGCACTCGATTGTACCAAACTTTCAAAACGCTTCACTTCTCTTTCTTGTGTCGCTATCTGTTCTTTTAATGCTGCAATTTGAACCGACACATCACTTTTACGACTGTTCAGTCCACTCATACTGGCCTTCAATTGCAACTTCTTTAAATAAAGTTGAGTCGTGTCAATTACGCCCAATTGCTGATGAGAAGTTATCTCCATTCCTTCCTCCAGATTAAACTCCTTCAGCTCCCCATTTCCTTTAGCCGAAACCACTACCTCAGTCGCTTCAAACACACCGGCAGCATCGTACTTTAAGCTTTTGTTTCCACAGGATAAAAAAGAAATCAAAAGAACGGTTACACAGATATATTTTATTCCTTTCATAGGGTCTATAGTATTTAATTATTGGTTACGTATTTTATATTATAAATGGCTTGCATCCACTGAATTTGATGTATTATTTTAGCTTGAATAGCTAACTGTTCAGCATTCACCTCTTTCATATAGTCCAACACAGAGAGTGTGCCGTTTGTCATTTTAGCTTCCGATGCTTTTTTTATGGAAGTACGCAAACGAATAATATCCTCATCCGTACTCAGTAACTTTTGTAGCTTTTGTATGTCGTTATTACCACTGATTAGCTCCAAATGGGTATTGAATAAAAAGGTTTCTCGTTGCGTATTTATCATTTGGCTCCCTATATCCAGCATTTGTAAATTGTTTTTTCGGTTATATAGACTACTGATGTTCCAAGCTAAACGTACTCCACCCATATAATAGGCAGAGAACTTACTCTCCAACATATTCAGTCCGGGCCTGCCATATCCTCCTCTGATAAAAGCACTAATCTGAGGCATCAGTTGCGCATTTACCTGTTTGCGTTGAGCCTCTAGATGAGATTGTTGTGCAGCAAAATAAGTAAGTTCCGGACGAAAGTTCTGACTTAAAAAAACCGTTTCCACATCGGGTTTCTTTAACTGTGTAGTTTCAGAAAGAGTCTCACCAATTAAAGCAGACAGCATAGCCAAATAAGTCTGCCGATTATGAGTAAACTCAGCTTGTTGCTGAAGAGCCTTAGCTCGCTCTAGTTCTACGGCATCCAAATCGGAAGAGTTGGCCACCCCATTCTCTATAAATACAGAGACCTGCTTGATGTTTCGCTGTAGTTCATTTAGATAGACCTCATTATGGTTCAACATTTCATCGTGTAGCAAAACCCCAAAGAACAGTTGATTCACTTGTTCTCTTACAGCATAAAGAGTCACTTCTAACTGCCTCTGATCTACCTCAGATAGTGTTTTTATATTTTTTCGGGAAGATGAAATAGCTCCTCCATCCCAAAGCGTTTGATTGACCTCCAAATTAGCCGCATATTGATCTTTACTTAACCCTTTTATTCCGGGTATATCAATCGGTATTTGGGTTACATCCGACTGATAACTGGCTTGTGCGGCTAAATGTATTTGTGGCAGATATCCTTTACTTGCATTCGACAAATTATACTGACGAGTCTTTTCTATCAAGTCATACTGTTTGATTAAAGGATAATTACTTTCTGCTTTTTCGTAGCAATCCTCCAGTGTAACTTGAGCAAAGACACCTTGAAAAAAGAGTAGACACCCTATAAAAAGAATCACTTTATTTTTCATTCCATCATGAATATTTTGCATTTAACAATGCTGTTAATACAACCTCAAAAAAAATCATACGCGAAGTAAGGACATCACTAATTCCACATTCTGTTTTTTACGCTCCAATTTGAAAGCTTCAAATTGATTAGCATTCATTTCCAACAGTCCTGTAATTACAGGTAAAGCTAAAACACCAAACACATTTACCGAAATAATGGCAAACAGTAGATTATAAGGCTCAATGTATTTCACCTTTCCTAGATTCGCTTCTTGTCGTAACTCAATCTCTATACTTTGTAATATCTCTAAAAAATGTGGCTTTAATATATTAAGAAAGTAATTCCTGTTTTCTTCGTTATTGAGTATCTCTGAGAAAATAAAGTTAGGTAATTTAGGATTGGCTGAAACAACATCAAAATGATCTTCAACTCCTTTCTTTAGCTTCTCCAAAAAAGGTAAATCTTGTTTAAAGGAAAACACAAAGACATTAACCAACGATTCCATTTTCCTCTGCAGTACAATTTCAAACAAATTCCTTTTGGTGCGGTAGTAGTAATGCAACATAGCGTGTGTTACCCCTGCCCGCTTAGCTATCTCAGTGGTTTTAGCATTGGTATAACCCTTTTCCAAAAACTCCTCCTCGGCACTCTTTAATATCAAAGATTCTTTATCTATTTCTTTCTCTTTCATCCTTTTATAATACTATTAACTCATTTATTTAACAGACTTGTTAATAGATACAAGTATATGGAATAACCACCTATAAAACAAACAAAAAGGATTATATTATAGGAGGACTATTAAAAAGTTCTAATACGGCAAAACAAAAAGAAAAAAAGCAATTTTATTCTACAAAGAAAACACTATCTTGTAAAGAAAGAATCACGAAACAAACAAGTTAACTTTAAAAATTGATTAGATGAATATTGAAAAAATAAAAAACTACAATCAAAGAATGCTGGCTGTCGTATTCACTTTGGCCGTTGTACTTTTGGTTCTCTTCATAATTACATTTATTGTTGACTTATGGCCTAGCAGAACCTACGATGAATCTCCCCGAGGATTACTAGCAGATGAACAAGTGAGTGCTTTAGCAGATGAAAACCTGAGAAAACAAGTAGTATCTTACGAAACTCCTTGGCTAGTAGATACTGTAAAATCTGTTTACATCATCCCCGTATCTATCAGAACATTAAACAAACCGGAGGAGACAACACCTCCTGACGCTTATTATGATCTACTGGATATGCATCCATCACACAGCAGAGGTAAAATATCCAAGGATAGAATTGAATTTCATAGAGCAAACTATGTAAATCTAATTGTGTACGATGCACTGAGAGACAAAGCCACCTCTCTTTTTAATCAAAGAGTAATTGTTGGAGACATACAGTCTTATTACTTTGAAGATGATATCCTGCTGATTTTCTATGCAGCAACGAAAGATACAAACCAAAATGGGATTATCGATTTAACCGACTTGAGAAGTCTCTATATTTATTCCTTGGAAACAGGTGATCTCCGTACTTTTTCCGATGGAGAGAACCAAGCGATAGATTACCAATTCATCGAGCCAACAAAAAACCTCTTAGTGAAATATAAGCTTTCCCAATACAAAAAAGAACAGTTTGGTTACGAACAAGTCCCTAGTAAAATGATGAAGTACACTTTTGAGACACAAGAACTCACCCCTATCATTCCAACAGAGATGAATCAAAAGATGCAAGAACTAGTAGAAGGGAAAGAGCAAAAAACTAACACCGTAAACTGACCTATTATACCTTTCAATTTACACCCTCCTAGACCGAAGGGGCTTCGGTCTAGGAGAGAAGGCCTGTCGGTCTAGGACTGAAGGGTGCTCAGTCCTAGACCGACCAACACCCTCTCCACACTTACTGTATCAAGGTATTAAATAGTTGGTAAATTCAAAGGAGAATAATCGGGTAAATAAGCCACTCCCATTTTCTTTTTACCATTCATCTTGACACAAATAGGTTGCTCAAAACGAACGTGACGAAGGTATTCCGTTTCCGTGATGGCAGGCTGACTATCCAGATAATCCTGATTATACACACCATCTCCCATATGAGGATTAATGGTAAAATAACCCACGCCAAAAGAGGTTAGGTTTTGAAAGAAATGAGTTCCCTGACTTGGATCTACCTGAAATGTTTTCAATCCGGCTTCCACAATTAAGCGTGCCGATGATATATGAGGCCACTTAACAGGAATTCCCAACCAACTATCACTACTTCCCCAACGTCCCGGACCAATCAACACGTAGTTCTTGTTTTCGTCTGTTAGTTGACTATTGATTTTCTCCAACTCTTCTGCTATCTGTTGATTATTTTTGGGTGTATAGTCTTGTGTCTTCACATACACCACATCGTACAAATCGTACATTTCGCCATGACCTAAAGAGTTTGCTGACTTTAACAACAACTGCTCTTCGGGTATCTTGTTTAAGTCTTCATCCATCACGGCTTTGTTTTCCACAATGGGTCGGATTTGTAACAGATAAAAGAGACCCGTTCTATTTTCTGCATTCAGTTTAACAGCAAATTCAATCTCAATGGGACGACACATCTCTTCCACTGATTTTTTCAACACCAATTTCAGAATGTTAGATAAAGGGAACACTTCGTGTTGCAAGATATTAGCAAAGGTTATCACCTTTCTCCCTCCCGGATAGATACCATCTCTAATCACCTGATCGTAAGGATCGTAGGTAGAGGCTAGAAACTGTAGAGAGTCATCTTTTTCTGCCTGACGGACACGCAGTTTAAGTAGATTAAACCCATCATCAATGGAAAAATTCCCTCCTGTATTTTTTAAGTCCAACGCATAAAACTGTGTTTGAGTCTCTTTCAAAGCTAAATCCAACTCACTGGTTTGCAAAATCTTATGAGGGTGATAAGGAGAAAAACGCAAGGTAATACCTCCATCAACCACATATTTACCCAAGCCTAAAGCCAGATTAACAATTCCCTCTTCTGCTTTTTCATCTCCCAACGGATAAAAGTTAAGAGAACGAGCCACCCCCGACATAGAGGGATAATACTTACTACCATACTGACTGCCTACTACCTCTTGCAATATAACCGCCATCTTTTCCTGATCTATTACATTAGAAGTTGCCCGCATATAAGCCTTACTACTTTTGAAGTACACCGAGGCATAAACCCCTTTAATCGCATCGGAGAGCATCTCCAACATATCATACTTATCATCTAAATAGGGAATCATATAGGTATTATATATTCCCGCAAAAGGCTGGTAGTGTGAATCTTCCAATAAACTGGAAGAGCGAACAGCAATGGGTGATTTTACAACGTTAAAGAGCGCTAAAAAATCTTCCACTAAGCGATCGGGCAATTTAGCCTTAAGAAAATAATTTAAGATCTCACTATCCTCTATGTTAGAGATGGCCACTTGATAGAGGTTATTTGCCTCCATAAACTCATCGAAGATATCGGTACACAACACCACCGTTTTAGGGATTTCTATCTTTGCATTATCAAATTCATTGAACTCAGGGTGTTTCTTCAGCATATTATCAATAAAAGCCAAACCTCGTCCTTTCCCTCCCAAAGACCCCTCACCGATGCGTGCAAAGTTAGAATAGCGGTCAAAACGATCTCGTTTGAAAATAGCTACTACTCCCTGATTCTTCATCTTACGATACTGTACAATGGAATCAAAAATAATTTGCCGGTGTGGATTGGAATCATCCAAATCTTCCCACTGAAACGACTTTAAAAACTCCGCCAATGGAAACATAGCTCTTGAATACAGCCAGCGACTAATATGATTTCTAGAGATGTGATAATTTAATGACTCGGTAGGTATGGCAAAAATCACATTCTGCAACTCTTTCAAGTTTTTTATCCGAGCAATCTCTTCCAAGGTATCGGGATTACGAAAAACAAAATCACCAAAACCAAAGGTCTCAGCGAAAGCCTTTCTCAAATCCACATTCATCTTTTTAGAGTTTTTATCAATAAAAGTAGCTCCATACTTTGCAGCATAAGTAATATTGTCAGTCTCCGACGACTGCATAATAATAGGGAGAAAAGGACTTTCTTTACGAATTTTATCGCATAGTTTAACACCTGCCAACGGGTCTTTCTCTCCACCCTTAGGAAAGCTAACATCGGTTATTAATCCCAATAAGTGATCTTTGTATTTTTCATACAAACCCTCTGCTTCTTCATAATTCCTAGCCAATAACAATTTAGGTCGCCCTCGCATTCGCAATGTCTGTTGATGAGCATTCAATGCCTCTGTAGAAAACTCGTGACTCTGCTTCAACACAAATTTATACAAACTGGGAAGAATAGAAGAGTAGTAGCGAATACCATCTTCAACCAATAAAATTACCTGTAACCCTATTTCACGCACGTCGTGATCTAAATTCATTCGATCCTCAAACAGTTTAATAATAGAGAGTAACAGGTCGGTATTTCCTAACCAACAGAAGACCGAATCAAATGCTGAAAGGTCTTCGTGCTCAATGCGTTTACGAATGCCGTGACTAAACGGAGTTAGAATAATCATCGCTATGTCGGGATACAGTTTTTTCAAGCGACGCCCAATGGCAAAGCTATCAACATCTCCCAACCCCGGCATACAAATAATGAGTTCAAAAGGCAACTCCTCCAAATGCTCAATGGCATCTTCCTCAGTAGTTACACGCCAGAAGCGAGGAGGATACCGCAAGGATAAAGAGGTATATTCATTAAATACCTTTTCATCAATGCGTCCATCATCTTCCAAAACGAAAGCATCGTAAGGATTAGCAATGATTAAAACATTGTATATTCGTTTGGTCATTAAGCTGACAAACTGAGTGTCTCTAAAATAGAGTTGATTTAGATTCTGTTTACTTAGCATATCCAAAAATTGTATAGAGGAAAAACCACTTGTAACTTCTTTACACACAAAGATATTTACTAATATCTTTATTTAATGGAGGATAACCAAAAAAACTCACCCTATAAATTGTAAAATGAGCTATATTTGTAGGAGTATAAAACCAAAAAGTCATTCATAAATGAAAAAATACACCTTATTATTTGCTTGTTCCATAGCTATTATGGCTTGCCAAAATCAAAAGAAAATGACGTATCCCGAAACAAAAAAAGTTGATACTGTAGATGTTTATTTTGACACCGAAGTAGCCGACCCTTACCGATGGTTGGAAGATGACACTTCTGAAGAAACGGCCGAATGGGTAAAAGCTCAAAATAAAGTAACTCAATCTTACTTCCAGCAAATTCCTCAACGCAAAGCATTACAAAAACGCTTGACGGAGTTAATGGATTATGAAAAAATAGGAACTCCATTTCAAAAAGAGGGTCGTTACTTCTTCTTTAGAAACGATGGACTACAAAACCAAAGCGTATTATATGTTCAGAATTCCTTAACCGATGAACCTACTGTTTTCCTAGATCCCAATCAGTTATCAGAAGATGGTACAGTGGCACTTGCCGGTTTTTCTTTTTCCAAAGATGCTAAATACTTTGCCTATACGGTATCTAAAAGTGGATCGGACTGGAGAGAGATTTACATTATGGACAGTGAAACACAGGAAGTAATCGATGGTCCTATTCAATGGGCTAAGTTTTCCGGTGCAGCCTGGCGAGGTAATGGTTTTTATTACAGTGCTTACGATGCACCCGAAGCGGGCAAGGAGTTTTCCAGTGTAAACGAGAATCATAAAATATACTATCACCAACTTAACACTCCTCAAAGTGAAGACAAACTGGTATATGAGAATAAGAATTATCCCAAACGTTTCTACACTGCTTCTGTATCATCGGATGAGCAATTGCTCTTTATCTATGAATCCGGAGAAGGAAGAGGAAATGCACTCTATCTAAAAACATCAGATGAATTAACGGCTCCCCTAACTACCTTAGCAGAGGACTTTGATTTTGAGTATTACCCCATTGAGGTTATTAATAACCAGATTTATATCTACACCAACTATCAAGCACCTAAATATCGGTTAATGGTGGCTAACACAAACAGACCCCAACTGAAAGACTGGAAAGAGTTGATTCCTGAAAGTAACGATGTGTTAAGCAATGCACAGATTATTGGCAGCAAACTAATTGTAACCTATGATAAAGATGCAGCAAATCACGCTTATATAGGTGATTTATTAGGGGTTAATTTCACAGAAATACAACTGCCTTCATTGGGTTCTGTTGGTTTCAGTGGAAACAAAGACAGCGACGAGTGCTTCTATAGCTTCACCTCTTTTACACAACCCGGAACAACTTATCGTTATGACATCCATACCAATGAGTCGGAGGTGTTCAGAAGTCCACAAGTGGAATTCAATCCAAACGAATTTGAAACACACCAACTCTTCTTTGAAAGTAAAGATGGCACTAAAATCCCTATGTTTATCACCCATAAAAAAGGATTAATACGTAATGGAGATAATCCTGTATTCCTCTATGGTTATGGTGGTTTTAATGTAAGTCTGAATCCCGGGTTCTCCGTTTCTCGTATTCCTTTTATGGAACAAGGGGGTATCTATGCACAAGTCAACCTTAGAGGGGGTGGAGAATATGGTGAAGCCTGGCACATAGCAGGTACTCAAATGCAAAAACAAAATGTATTTGACGACTTCATTGGTGCTGCTGAATATCTGATTAAAGAAAAATACACCAATTCGCAACGAATAGCCATTGTGGGTGGCTCCAACGGGGGACTATTAGTTGGGGCTTGTATGACTCAACGTCCCGAATTATTTAAAGTGGCTGTACCTCAAGTGGGCGTATTAGATATGCTTCGCTATCACAAATTCACAATTGGCTGGAATTGGGCAAGCGATTATGGAACAAGCGAAGATAGCCCGGAGATGTTTCAATATTTACTGGGTTACTCCCCTTTGCATAACTTGAAACCAGGAACTACCTATCCAGCTACACTGATAACTACAGCCGATCATGATGACCGTGTGGTTCCTGCGCACTCTTTCAAATTTGCTGCGGCACTACAAGACGCCAATGACGGAACATACCCAACCATTATTCGCATTGACACCAAAGCAGGACATGGGGCGGGTAAACCCACTGAAAAAATCATTGAGGAGCAAAGCGATATTTATGGCTTCATTATGTATCACCTCGGTATGTAAATCCGGACAAAAATAAACTGTATCGGTTAAAGATAAAACCGATTCTCAAATAAAAGTCTTAAAGAGATTTTTCACTTTAAGCCTTTTATCTCATTTATTGTATCAATTTAACATCAATATCTGTTTTTAGTCTATTAAAACACATAATTATTGAATAAATTGCATATATTTGTAAATTCACATACATAATTTTATTTATCTATTTAATCAATTAAACATGAATATTGAAAAGATTATGGCTTCACTGGAAGCTAAACACCCTGGTGAGTCTGAGTATTTTCAAGCGGTACGCGTAGTATTAGGATCAATAGAGGATATTTACAATCAACATCCTGAGTTTGAAAAAGCTAAAATTATTGAGCGCTTAGTAGAACCCGATCGTATTTATACGTTCAGAGTAGCGTGGGTTGATGATAAAGGAGAAGTGCAAACAAACATTGGTTACCGAGTACAATTTAATAACTCCATTGGCCCATATAAAGGAGGCATTCGCTTCCACAGCTCATTGAATCTTTCTATTCTTAAGTTCCTAGGCTTTGAACAAACGTTCAAAAATGCCTTAACTACGCTCCCTATGGGTGGAGCAAAAGGTGGGTCTGACTTCTCACCCAAAGGCAAGAGCCAGGCAGAGGTTATGCGTTTCTGCCAAGCCTACATGTTAGAACTATGGAAATTCATTGGACCGGACATTGATGTTCCTGCCGGTGATATTGGTGTAGGTGGTAGAGAAGTGGGATATATGTATGGAATGTACAAAAAACTCACACACGAAGTTACAGGCACTTTCACAGGTAAAGGACTGGAGTTTGGAGGTTCTCTTATTCGCCCTGAGGCAACTGGTTTTGGAGGACTTTACTTTGTACAAGAGATGTTGGAAAAAAGAAACATTGACTTAAAAGATAAACGAGTGGCTATCTCGGGTTTTGGAAACGTGGCTTGGGGTGCAGCGATGAAGGCAACAGAACTAGGTGCTAAGGTGGTAACTATTTCTGGTCCTGATGGATACATTTACGACGAAGAAGGTATCAGTGGAGAAAAGATCAACTTTATGCTTGAACTACGCTCTTCAGGAGATGATATTGTGGAGCCTTACATTGATGAATATCCCAATGCTCAATTCTTCCCAAATAAACGCCCCTGGGAGGTAAAAGTAGACATTGCTCTTCCTTGTGCCACTCAAAATGAATTAAATGCTGACGATGCACAAAAGTTAATTGATAATGAAGTGCTTTGTGTTGGTGAAATATCAAACATGGGATGTACAGCTGAAGCTATTGATTTATTCCTTAAAAATAAAATTTCTTACGCACCGGGTAAAGCAGTAAATGCAGGTGGAGTAGCTACTTCAGGATTGGAAATGACTCAAAATGCCATGCACTTAAACTGGAGTGCTGAAGAAGTAGACGAGAAGCTAAAACAAATTATGCATGGTATCCACGAACAATGTGTAACATATGGAACACAATCCGATGGTTTTATTAACTATGTAAAAGGTGCTAATATTGCAGGATTTATGAAAGTAGCCAAAGCAATGATGGCACAAGGAGTGGTTTAATTACATCCAATGATTTCTCGCTTTTTACTTATAGCGTTTTTTATACTTACGAGCATTACTTTTCTCTATGCACAAGAGAGAGGTAATGCTTCTTATTATCACTCCAGATTCCACGGTAGAAAAACAGCCTCAGGACTTATTTATCACAAAGACAGTATGACTTGTGCACATCGCACCTACCCCTTTGGTACGCTTCTTTTAATTGAAAACACACAAAACAATAAGAAGGTTATAGTCAAAGTAACAGACAGAGGCCCTTATTCCAGGAAATTCACCATTGATCTCTCTCATAAAGCAGCCAAACAGCTGGGCATCATCAAACAAGGATATGCTCCGGTAGAAATCTCTCGCTACAAACCTATTCCACTACTCTATGAATCACTCGATTCCCCACTTCGTTATCCGATAAAAAAAACACCTTTTACCTTAGGTCCGCTGGAAGTGAAGTAGAACAAAGAAGGAGAGCAAAATAGAGTTTTCTTCAATAAAAATTCTAACTTTGTTAATTATAAATTATAAATATTAACTAATTATGCTACAACCTGAACTTAAACCTAGACGTGACAAAATACGCGTGCTAATGGCTCAACAGGATATTGATGCTGCTTTAATTGCGTGCAATGTCAACTTAATATATACCTATGGAAGAGTGGTTAGTGGTTATTTATACATTCCATTACACTCACCGGCTCATCTTTTTATTAAAAGACCCAATAACATACGAGGAGAACATGTACACCCCATTCATAAACCGGAATTAATCCCCTCTATTTTGGAAGAGGTAGAGTTGGGGCTTCCTAAAAAAATCATGTTAGAAGCCGATGATCTTTCATACACAGAATATAATCGGTTAGCTAAGGTTTTTGAGGGTGCCGAAATTATCAACGGATCACCTATTATACGTAGTGCTCGTACCACAAAGACCAAAATAGAGATAGAAAAATTCAAACGTGGAGCAGCACTTCACGCCAGTGCATATGAAAAGATTCCTTCTATCTACAAGGGGGGAATGACTGATTTAGAGTTCTCCATTGAAGTAGAACGCTTAATGAGGCTGGAAGGTGTGCTAGGAATATTTAGAACTAATGGCAGAGAGATGGAGGTCTTTATGGGTAGCATATTGGCAGGAGACAATGCTATTGTACCTTCTTCTTACGACTTTGCACTGGGTGGAGCGGGATTAGACCCTTCCATTCCGATTGGAGTGAGTAACACTCCCTTAAAAGAGGGACAAAGTATCATGGTAGATATGGGTGGGAACTTCAATGGCTACCACTCTGACATGACTCGCGTTTTTTCTGTTGGTAAACTTCCTGATGAAGCCTATGCTGCACATCAAGCGTGTATTGATTTACAAGATAAAATAGCCGAGATGGCTAAACCGGGTGTGATCTGTGAGGACATTTATCAACTAGCCATTGACTTTATGGCGGATGCCGGCTACAGTGAGAATTTCATGGGATTCGATCAACAAGTGAAATTTATTGGACATGGAATTGGTTTAGAGATTAATGAGCTCCCTGTTTTTTGCCCTCGCAACCGTCAGGCTTTGGAGCAAGACATGGTTTTTGCTTTAGAACCGAAAATTGTGCTTCCGGGAATTGGTGCAGTAGGTATAGAAAATTCATGGGTAGTAACTGGAGACAGCATCGAAAAAATCACACTTTGCAAAGAGGAGATTATAGAGCTTAGCTAAAAGATTGATCACATACAAACCATGAGTCATAAGATGATCAGACATAAAAAAGAGCTTCGATGAAGCTCTTTTTTACATTTAAAGTTTTTATTCTTAAATAGCAAGCCCTTTCTATTTTATAGGTTTTAAACCCATTTTCTTGGCTTTTTCAATCATATAATCGTAAGCTGCCTGATACTCATTAGGGATAACACCATCTAATATGGCATCTTTGATAGAGCTCTTCAAGGCTCCTACCTCACGTGAAGGAGCCAGTCCAAAGGTATCCATAATTTCCTGACCATCCACAGGTGGCTCAAAATTACGCACCTTGTCTTTCTCTTCAATGTCCTTTAGCTTCTGACGAACCAATTGAAAGTTCTGCAGAAAGCGCTGCTTCCGTACCAAGTTCTTAGATGTTATATCCGCTTCACAAAGAGTCATCAGATCGTCAATATCATCTCCCGCTTCAAACAGTAAACGACGTACTGCAGAATCTGTTACACCATCATCAGCAATGGCTTGAGGACGCATATGCAAACTTACCATTTTCTGCACATACTTCATCTTATCATTCATTGGTAGTTTCAATCGACGAAAGAGTCGAGGAATCATTTTCTCCCCAATGAAGTTGTGATTGTGAAAGGTCCACCCCAATTTTACATCCCATCGTTTGGTGGCAGGTTTAGCTATATCGTGGAGAATGGCAGACCAACGTAACCATAGGTTATCGGTTTTCTGGCTGATATTATCCAACACCTGTAAGGTATGATAAAAATTATCTTTATGCCCTCTACCATTACGGCTTTCCACCCCTTGGAGTGCTACTAATTCAGGAAAAATCAATTCCAGTAAACCTGAACGCTCCAAATCAATAAACCCTTTGGACGGTATGGGAGAAAGAATTATTTTGTTCAACTCATCAATGATGCGCTCAGCTGAGATAATCTGTATGCGTTCGCAATTTCTTTCTATCGATTGAAAGGTTTCTTCTTCAATAAAAAAGTTTAACTGAGTGGCAAAGCGAATGCAGCGCATCATACGCAACGGATCATCACTAAATGTAATGTCAGGATCTAGAGGGGTACGAATAATTCCTTCTTTCAAATCGCTAACACCATTAAAAGGATCGACTAACTCGCCCAATCGCTCTTTATTTAAACACACAGCCAAGGCATTGATGGTGAAATCTCTACGATTTTGATCATCGGCTAAAGTCCCATCTTCCACAACCGGCTTGCGTGAATCGTGTTGGTAAGACTCTTTACGAGCACCTACAAACTCTATTTCTCCTGATTTATATTTTACTTGTGCAGTTCCAAAATTCTTAAAATAGGATATGGAAGCTCCTTTACCCAGCTTTTTACCAAATGCTTTGGCCATCTCTATCCCGCTTCCCACAACAACCACATCTACATCACTCGAGTGACGATTCAATAGTAAATCGCGTACATATCCGCCCACAACATAGCACTCAAGCTTTAACTCATCGGCTGTAGCCGTGATTTGTGGAAATAAACCTTGCTCAAAGTGTTTCTTTAACTCACTTCGGGTTAGCTCTAACATATCTTACATATTAAGTTTTCACCCGCAAAGGTACAAAAAACTGATATTATTCTTATTTTTGCTCTAACATAATACTCTATAAATAAACCTTATGAAAAAAATAGTTCTACTTTTAAGTATTGTCGCAGTTTTGGCATCTTGTGGAAAAAGCCACGATAAAAAAGCTCAATACAAATTAGATGCAGCTCAAAAGGCTTTTACTGAAGGTGATTTTAGCCAGGCTAAACTTGAAATTGACAGCATTAAAATTCTATTTCCCAAAGCATTTCAGACACGAAGAGCCGGTATTGCTCTGATGCAAGAAGTGGAGCTAAAGGAGCAAGAGGTTACATTGGCTTACCTAGACAGCATTGAGAATTTACGCACACTTCAACTAGATTCAATTAAAGGGAAATACACCTTTGAGAAAAACGAAGAATACCAAGAGATTGGAAACTACTTTTGGCCAACACAAACGGTGGAACGAAATATTCATCGTACTTTCTTGCGTTTCCAAGTCAATGAACGTGGGGTTTTAACAATGACCTCATTCTTTGTGAACACCTATAACATCAACCATAATAGAATTAAGATTACAGCGCCTGATGGTAGTTTTGCCGAGACTCCTGCCAGCAGGGATAGTTATCAAACGACTGATTTAGGCAAAAGAATTGAACAAGCTGATTTTAAGTATGGTGAAGATGGTGATTTAATAGACTTCATTTATTTGAATGCAGATAAAACGCTACGCCTGGATTATCTAGGCGACAAAAAGTTTTCTACTACACTCTTAGCTGCAGACAAAAAAGCACTGGTAGGCATTTATGAACTAGCAAAAATTCTTCGTGACTTGGAGCAAATCAGGGTGAATAAAGAGGAGGCTAATTTGAAAATCCGTTTTGTTAAACAAAAGATGGAAGAGCGTCAAGCCAAAGAGGAAGAGGTTGATTCACAGAAATAAAGAGCCTTACTCTTTATAGACATAATCTTCTTTCAAAAACCACCGGGCAATGAAATCCCAATTCTCGTGCAACATTTGTTTGCCATTGGGAATCGGTAAAGTAGCATCGGGCAACAACTGATGTTCCATAGCATACCTAAGAATGGGAAATGGGCATTTTTGGGGAGTTAAAAACAGCGTATGCCCTTTTTTTGTTGCTAGTTCCCTATTGTAAAGCTTATTTCTTTTATCCTTAAAATAAGGAGCAATACCAGCACCCACAATTAGCTTGGTATTATAAGAAAAAACTACAAATTGAGAGGAGTCTTTGTACTGTAATAGCTCTTCTACTATTTCATACGGCCCCTCTGCATCTGAAAAACCATCCAACTCCTGTTCAGACTTTTCACAAAGTGCAGCGTAATCTACTTCATCCAAAAAACCGGGTTCATCAGTAAAAATACGATTTAATTGCTGAAATGACTCCACATACCCAATGGGATGTCCTTCATTTAACAACTTCAAATAAGGAGTACCCACACTGTCAAACTCCGGTTTAGCACCATAAGATTTTTTGAAATAGTTCAATTCTGTCACCCAATCTACAGAATCACCTTTACCTACGGGTGCATCCGGAAAGTTGGATTGAAGTACATCGTAAATAGCTTCTGCAAAAAGAATAATGGCCTCATCCAAAGGATTGAATAACTGTCCCTTCCCCTCAGAAACAGGACCTGATATTAAACTCCAGGTCAAAAATAAAACATCTTCCAAATTAACTTTCCCCTGAGCATATTGTCCAGACACTTTGTAGAAAGGCAAAGGCTTACTATATAAATCTTGATGATGCTCCACAAAGCGACACCATCCCCCCTCACCGGTTACACAATCTTCCAAATAGACTGAAAAAAAAGCAGAAACAAAACCCAAAGCCTCCTCTTTAGAGCCTTTAAACATTTTAGATTCCACAATAAAGGAGTATAACTGTTTTCCTACTTTTATATACCAATAATCGGAAGGATTAGGATGATAATGCTTGTGTAATAAAAACCAAGCTTGATATACAGCATCGGAAGGATTCATAATGGATTTTTTCAAATCAGAGTTTCTTTAATGCCTGTTTAATTACCTGTTCAACGGTCAGTCCGGAGTTCTCTTTTAATATTTTATACACCACTTTCTGAGAGGCATGAGCAGCAAACCCCAACATCTTCAATGCGGCTACGGCTTCATCTTGAATTTCAACACTCATAGGCTGACCGACAACACCCACTGCTTGATCTGCTGCAATTCCTAAGGTGTCTATTTTATCTCTTAAATCCACAATGATACGTTCGGCTGTTTTCCTTCCTACCCCTTTGACAGTGGTAAGCATAGAAATGTTACCACTGGCAATGGCAGAAGTAACTTCTTCAGGGCTCAAAGTAGAGAGCACCATACGTGCGGTATTTCCTCCTATACCCGAGACGGTGATAAGTAATAAAAACAGTTCACGTTCAGCTTTGGTTGAAAAACCAAAAAGGATAAAGGCATCTTCACGAATGGCCTCATAGATAAACAATTTTCCTTGCTTCTTTCCTTGCAAATCAGAAAAAGTATTGAGTGAGATATTGATGTTGTAGCCTATTCCATAGCTTTCTAAAATAGCTGCTGCTGGAGAAAGCTCAACAATTTCTCCGGTAATATATTCAATCATTGACATTCAAAATTAATAATGGATTTTATCTATAACTGGAATCACATACTATAAAAAGACTTTTTAAGGTCGTAATTAGTGTAGGATTTTAATTAGTTTTGTAACAAACTTAAGAATTATGTCTAACGAAACCAGCAAAAAGATGAAAAAAATAAGAGTCGCAATCATTGGCTATGGAAACATAGGGAAATATGTACTTCAAGCATTAGAGTCTGCTCCCGATTTTGAAATCGCAGGAATTGTTCGTCGTGTTGTAAACAAAGAACAACCACTGGAACTTCAACCCTATTCAGTTGTGGAAAACGGCAAAGAACTAAAGGCTGTTGATGTGGCTATTCTATGTGTCCCCAGCAGACAAACGGCTGCTTATGCACTAGAGTATTTAAAGCAAGGTATTCGTACAGTAGACAGTTTTGACATCCATTCACAAATTGTAGATTTAAGAAAGGAACTCATGCCTATTGCTCAGCAACATCATGCAGCATCCATAATCTCTGCCGGATGGGACCCCGGAAGCGATTCCATGATCAGAGCATTACTACAGGCCATTGCTCCTCAAGGTATTACGTACACCAATTTTGGTCCCGGGATGAGTATGGGACATACAGTAGCTGTTAAAGCCATTGATGGAGTAAAAAAAGCATTATCAATGACCATACCTACGGGAACAGGAATTCACAGAAGAATGGTTTATGTGGAGTTAAACGAAGGAGCTTCTTTTAATGAAGTAGCACAAGCCATAAAGAAGGATGATTATTTTATTCACGATGAAACGCATGTAAAAGAGGTAGCAGATGTAAATGAACTTATTGATATGGGGCATGGGGTTCATATTGTTCGTAAAGGAACTTCAGGTACTACACCCAATCAGCTTTTTGAATTTAATATGCAGATTAACAACCCTGCTTTAACTGCACAAGTCCTAGTATCATCGGCTCGTGCTGTAATGCGCCAACAACCGGGAGCTTATACACTGATAGAAATCCCTTTAATTGATTTCCTACCGGGAGAAAAAGAAGACTGGATACATAAACTGGTATAATTACTTATTTACGAAAAAACAAGACAAAAGATTGCATTCTAACGAAAGAGTATGCAATCTTTTTTTTATGTCTAGATCATAAGGTGGGTCGGTCTAGGAGAGAAGGCCCTTCGGTCCTAGACCGAGGGGCCTCCGGTCTAGGACCGACTTCATCCCCACTCTAAAACGTCATAACGGCTCTTCAATAAAAAAAAGGATTCTCAACCACTACAACGAATTTATATTTACAAAAAAAGAGGAATCTCAATTACAAGACTCCTCTTTTTTCTATTCTTAAAAGCTTAAAGCTATTTAATGTATGAAACTTTGCTAGGATCACGAGGTTTAGCCTCTGGCCTTTGATTTTTATATCCCATAGCAATAGCTATGGAAAGCTCATGTGTTTCCGGTAACTCCAATTGAGAGAGAAGAGCCTCATCTTCCAGCAAATAACGAGGAAAACCACCTAATACACACGTACCAATATCCATGGCTTCAGCACTTAGTAAAATGTTCTGAACCAATAATCCACAATCCATCTCACTCATTAAGTTTCCCTTTTCTCGTGCTACAAAAATAACGGTGGGTGCATTGTAATAAATGGAATAATCGGGATTATCCATAGAGGAAAGATCTTTCTCCGGATTACCCTTCTTAGAGTGTGCTACAAAACCATTATTCATTTGTTGCAACAACTCCTTATTCTGCACCACCTTAACTTGCCAAGATTGTTTATTCATAGCACTTGGAGCATTAATAGCACAATTCATTATGACATCCATTTGCTCCTGTTTAATTTGCTCTGGCTTATAAGTGCGAATACTTCTACGACTTAAAATATTGTCGATTATCACCTGTTCTTTATTCACTTCAAGCGTTGACTCATCACTCTTTTGCCCACCTGAACAACTAGCCATTCCTATGACTACAAATAAAATTAGACTAATTTTCTTCATACTTTTAGATTATAACTATTAACAAATGAATCCATTAAATATACTGTTTTTTTAGAACAAACTACGAATTTATTCCAAACATATTCTAGTTAAAAATTGTAAGCGATACCCACCCCAATCATCTCTTTAAACTGAACTTTTGCACCCCCAACAACCTTACCGTCATCATCTATTTGTTTAATGTCATCGTCATACTTCAACGTGGTTTGAATGGTAGCAGACAGGAATTTATTTACTTTTAGACTGATAACATTTTCCCAGTTCACATCCACATTGCCGAAACTCTTATCGTAAGCAGTAAAGAAATCGGCTTTAGAAATCAAATCTACATTGGTCATTAACTTCATCGTAAAATTGGCTTTTACGTAGGCACCAAACTCACCCCTGAATTTCTTTCCGGCATCTACTCCAAAAGCGCCGGCATCCGACAAGAAATCGTCTTGCACAAAAGTCATTTTACCTGTTATGGGCGACATAAATAGCGAAAAGTTACTGGTAGGCTTATAATCAATACCTAAAGCAATACTTGAATAGGCAGGTGCTAAGAACTTAGAGATATATTTTTCATCATCGGGATTTTTATACCCTTTATCAAATTGAGTCTTGAAGTCTGCCAATGTACTTAAATACCATTTGGGGGCAAACTCATAACCAAACTTAGTAGACAGTTCCAACTTATCCACACTCTTAACCCAACTATTCTTTTTGGTATAGGTTGTACCATAATCGGCAGCAAAGTCGTTATCCCACGCATATTTACCATATTTATAATTAGCACTTAAATTCAGGTAAATATTACCGGCAACCGTATTTTCACCTCCGGAAGACCAATTCACCAAAGAGGTCTGGGAAGCATTTAGTCCTGTTATACCTTTAATAATCCACTTTTTAGGTTCAGCCTCTTCTTGAGCTACTACATGTAAACTTATTAGCAATGTTGTAAATAATAAAACAGCTAGTTTTTTCATTTGTCTATTTTTAATACTTTTTGTTAATAACAAACTCGAGCAGTTCCATTTAATAACCACCCAGTAAATAAAACAGGACAAAGATAAAAAGGTTTACATTATTTTACATCAATTTGCTTTAAGTTTTCATAAATCCCCATTAACCATTCCAGATTATCTTGAGTAGAGATTTGAAAGTTTCCTGAAAAACGTTGTTTATTAATGGATTGAACTAATACGAGTTCATTATTCACCACCAACCCCCACTGTGTATCTTCTGTATTGGGTTTATCCTCTTTAAGTGCCTCTATTTTCTCTCGTTTGAGTGCAATCAATAAGGCTGCATAACCGAATTTTTCGTGATTAACTAAGCGCATAGTTTCTACATCAGACCATAGAATAAGAGGTTTTGGCATTAAATGATAAGAGGTATCTGCCTGACTGAGTTTCATCTCTACACTCCCCTCTTTTTCACTAATTAGATACCAGCCGGTATTTAAAGAAATAGTTGAGTTAGCCTTAGGTTTATTTTTTTGCTGTTGTGCTTGAATAGAAGAAGCCAACATTAAACAAATAAAAACAGCACTATAAAATAGACAGTTCTTCATATCAAAAGGTCGTATTATTGAGTAGATACTTCAACGTATTGTAACTTAGCAGCAAACTCCAACTTAGGTAGGTTAAGTTCTTCTTTGTAATAATTGGTCCAATCTTCAAACAATACTAAGTTTTTCATCTCAGGGATAAGAGCTGAACCCGGCGGGTTGGGATTGATAATGTCAGGACCAATAACATAATTCAACTCAATCTTTTCTCCTTTTTTGTCATAGCTCATTTTTAAGGCAGTTTGGTCAACCTCAAAAGAGCCTTTCCATAATTCAGACGGTTTTTTCTCTTCGTAAACCACTAGATTTCCTCTGTTTTCATCCCGATAGATTAACTTATATCCTCCCATTTTCTTAACCGGAAAGTCTTTTGTTGCTAACTGGTCTTTTATCTCTTGTTGGATTTTTGCATCATCTATACGAACCTGATCCTCAAAACCATTGACTTGCAGATAAACTTCTTTTTCGGAGAGAATAACATATAGCCCGGCAACTTGCCCTTTACCATCCCGAACCACAACATTTAAATCACCTGTGTTTTTTTTCCCCACTAGAATGAGTTTATTATCCACAATATTAGCCTCAAGTAAGCTCTCTTCTCCTACTAGTACTTCATAAGAACCTTCTCCTGATATTATATCTACACTCGCTATACCTTCAGGATAGACCTCTATTACTTTTTTCCCTAATTTTAAAGGAATTAAATCTTTACTGCTACTACCACACCCAATTGTTAGAACCAACAATAAAAATAAACCCGTAAGGAGTAGCCCATATCTTTTTACATCTTTCATATCCATTCGTTTTAGATCATTAAATTAGCGATTCAGAAGTGCAGAAACCTATTTTTCAAATCTAGATCTCTCAAAAATACCTTTTTTACTTATCATACACTATAAAAAATCATTTTTCCTCTTTCTTTTTAACAAAAATGGTCTTTTAGCTATCAAAAGACAAAAGAGAGAAAGGAGAAACTATTTCAGTTCCATTTCTTTTTTCCTCGCCATAAAATTCGTATGTTAGTAAGTAACATCATACTGACATTATAAACAACTATACTTTAACAGTTAACGCAATTGAAGATATGAAGCCAGTAAAAAAAACCATCATAGTTAACTATGGAGATGAGAAGATTGGTAAATCAACATCTATCCGAGGGGTATACAATGAATTACAAAAAAAATATGAACTCAAAAATCTTCGTGAGGTTATACGAGGCAAAATGCCGGATAGCGACATCAGTGCTTTATTTGAAATTGAAGGAGTGAAGTTTGGCTTAGAAAGTCAGGGTGAACCGGATTCCCGAATCTTTGAATCATTGCAGGAGTTTATAGAGGAAGAATGTGACATAATTATTGTATCCTGTCGGACGGAAGGAGTGGTAATGCAGACCATTGAAGATTTGAAAGAAAAAGGATATCGCATCATCTGGACACAGAATTACCTCTGTCACGATTGTGGTAAAGCATTGAATTTACTCAATACACTCTATATTTTGAATATCATAGTTATGATTCACTACCTACTCAATGGAGATTTATAACAGATAAAAAACAGTGGATATCTTTTTTTATTGAAAACCCCTCATTTTTTATTTTTTTATAGGGTCACAACAAGAGATTAATGTATATTTGCCTAAATACATTATTCAAGGGGTGCTGTAAAAAGCTGAGATTATACCCTTATAACCTGATTCGGATAATGCCGACGTAGGAATGACGAACCACTTTCTATATGCATACCTTGATTGTATTTAAGACAAGAACGGGTATGTTTTTTTGTTTTAAACAGATAGCAGACTTGCTTAAAGTATAACACAACGGTTAAACACCCATAGGTTCTTGTTAAATTATTAATTTTAACATGGAGTTATATGACTGTTTACTTAAACGAAAAACCTTTCTCGGTAGCTAAAGAAACGACACTCTTTGAATTTTTAAGCGAGCAAAAAGTCCCTAATCAAGGCATAGCGGTTGCCATAGACCAACGGGTTATTCCTAGAGATCAATGGAATTCAACCGTACTTACTGATCAATTAAAGATACTCCTCATTCATGCTGTTTCAGGAGGTTGAGAAGATGGAACTAGTTATTATTACTACTGATACACTCTTTGATCATGAAGCGGAAGCGATTAATACTTTGTGCAAAGAAGGGGTACAGGTACTACACCTTAGGAAGCCCCAAAGCACCAAAGAGCAAATGGAATTACTCTTGAAACAGATTAATCCGTTTTATTTGAATCGAATGGTTCTACACGATCATTTTGATTTAGTGCAACAATTTGGTTTGAAAGGTTACCATTTGAATAGTCGAAATAAAGAAGTAACAAGGGATAGGGGTAAATCAATAAGTGCTTCTTGTCACTCTTTTCAAGAATTACAAGACAAAAGTTTTTGTAACTATCTGTTTCTAAGTCCAATATTTAATAGTTTATCTAAACCGGGCTATCAACAGGCTTATTCAGAAATAGAACTTCTTCAAGCTAAAAAGAATCAATGGATTAACAAAAAAGTTTATGCATTAGGAGGCATTACTCCTTCAAATCTTCCGTTACTTAAAGCTTATGGTTTTGGAGGAGCCGTAATCTTAGGTTTTCTCTGGGAGAATTTCAAAACCGACAAAAACTTAATACGTCTAGTCGGACGATTAAAAGAATTACAAACAGCAATAGAAAGTTTATGAAAGGACTTTTATTTATATCACACCAAACTGCGAAATACTCTACTCTGGAATCAATAGAGATAGCCTTAAAAGGTGGATGCAAACACATTCAGCTACGGATGAAAGAGGCTACAACTGAAGAAATTGCACTTACAGGAAAAAAAGCACTACTACTTTGCAGGGAATATCAGGCAAACCTTTACATAGATGATCAGGTAGAGATTTGCAAAACACTACAAGCTAATGGAGTACACTTAGGGAAAAATGACATGCCTCCGTCTGAAGCTCGTCATATCTTAGGCAACACGTACTGCATTGGAGGAACAGCCAACACGTGGGAAGATATTCTTCACCTCAAAAAGGAGGGGATTGACTACATCGGATTAGGTCCTTATAATTATACCACGACGAAAAAAAATTTATCTTCTATTTTAGGACTAAAGGGTTATGAAGAATTACTCACCCTTTGCAAAAAGAACAAGATAGAGATACCCATCTTGGCTATTGGAGGTATTACATTGGAAGATATTCCTTCTCTACTAAAAATTGGAGTCTCCGGAATTGCACTTTCTTCTACAATTCTAAATGCAGAACATCCGATAGAGGAAACAAAACGAATCATAGAAATTATACAAAACAACAATTATGAAACCATTAAAAATTGGAGATAAGACTTTTAATTCACGCTTATTTCTTGGTACAGGTAAATTTGGATCGAACCAAATCATGGGAGAGGCTATTGTTGCTTCTCAAACAGAACTAGTAACGGCAGCAATGAAACGATTGGACTTAAAGACCGGAACGGATGATATGTTGGAACAAATAAATAAACCCGGGGTACAATTACTGCCCAACACCTCAGGGGTTAGAAATGCAAAAGAGGCTATTTTTGCTGCACAAATGGCTAGAGAAGCTTTTCAGACCAATTGGCTAAAGCTAGAAATCCATCCTGACCCAAAGTATTTGCTTCCTGACCCAATAGAGACATTGATAGCTACAGAAGAGTTAGCAAAGATGGGATTTATCATTCTACCTTATATACAAGCTGACCCTGTTCTCTGTAAACGATTGGAATCAGCAGGAGCTGCAGCTGTTATGCCTTTAGGTGCCCCCATTGGCACAAACAAAGGGCTCTTAACGCGGGATTTCTTAGCAATCATCATTGAGCAAAGTAATCTACCTGTAGTTGTTGATGCAGGTATAGGAGCTCCTTCACATGCTGCTGAAGCCATGGAATTAGGAGCAGACGCTGTACTTGTCAACACAGCAATTGCTGTTGCAGGTAATCCGGTTAAAATGGCAGAAGCATTTCGGATGAGTGTAATCAGTGGAAGAATGGCTTACGAAGCCAAACTAGGTGAAGTGAGCCAGTCGGCTCAAGCAAGTAGTCCTTTAACTGCATTTTTGGACTAAAGATATTTTAATAAACAAGGATTATATAGAAACCGATTCTAAAGCTTATTCAGTAATAGCTCTTAAATTAAGTTATGCTGTTTTTACACTCCGATTAGCACCAGAGAATCAAAATCTAAATAACACAAAAATAATAATCAATGGAATTTAACGATACAGTTGATTCATACGACTGGGGGAACATCTCACAAAAAATAACTAGAACAACACCCCTTCAGGTTATCAACGCATTACAGAAAGAGCATTTAAGCGTAGATGATTTTATGGCTTTAATTTCACCTACAGCAGCTCCATACATTGAACAGATGGCTCAACGCAGTCGCCTCTTAACCCAACAACGATTTGGAAAAACCATTCAATTTTACGTTCCTCTATACTTAACAAATTCTTGTATTAATCACTGTGTATATTGTGGATTCAATCATAAGAATGACATCAAACGAATCATTCTGACAGATGAACAAATATTACAAGAGGTACAGGCCATTAAACGAATGGGGGATTTTCAACACATTTTATTAGTAACAGGAGAAAATCCCAAAGAAGCAGGAGTAGACTATATAGAAAATGCTATTCGATTGGTAAAACCTTATTTCTCCTCAATTTCCATAGAAGTACAGCCGTTAAAAGAGGAGGAATATAAACGCTTAACCGAAGCTGGACTTAATGCTGTTTATTGTTATCAGGAGACTTATAACAAGCAAAGATATCCGGTCTATCATCCCAAAGGAATGAAATCTAAATTCAGCTGGAGGGTTAACTCTTTTGACCGAATGGGTAAAGCCGGATTGCATAAAATGGGATTGGGTATTTTAATTGGATTAGAAGATTGGCGTACCGACGTAACTTTAATGGCAACACACTTACGTTATCTTCAAAAACACTATTGGCAAACCAAGTATTCTGTATCTTTTCCTCGTATTCGCCCTCATTGCGGAGATGCATTCCAACCTAATGTGGTGATGAGCGACAAAGAGTTAGCTCAATTAATCTTTGCTTTTCGTATTTTCGATCCTGATCTGGAAATCACTTTATCGACACGTGAGGATAAGAACTTCAGAGACCACATGACTACATTAGGTATTACTTCTCTGAGTGCAGGTTCAAAGACTGACCCGGGAGGCTACGAAGTATACAAACATGAATTGGAGCAATTCGTTATTAATGACGGGCGTACCCCGGACGAAGTATTAGAAGCCGTAGAATCACAAGGGTATGAAGTGGTATGGAAAGATTGGGATTTAACTTTACAATAAATCAATGGATAGATATAATCGCAATCAGTTAATTAAAGGGATTGGTTCAGAAGGGCAGAAAGCGCTATATGAAGCAAAAGTTTTAGTAGTAGGTGCAGGAGGATTAGGTTCTCCTTGCCTACTCTATTTAGCAGCAGCGGGTATAGGAACTATAGGGATTGTGGAGTATGATAGGGTTGATATAAGTAATTTACAAAGGCAAATTTTATATTCTGAGGAAGATATTGGTTTATTAAAAATTGATAGTGCAGAGAAAAGGTTACAAGCCTTAAACAGTGAAATTATAATAAACAAGCATCCCCGCAAGTTAACTTCGCTCAATGTTAAAGAGCTGTTTGATCCTTATGATTTTATTGTAGATTGCTCAGATAACTTTGAAACAAAATTCCTTATCAATGATACATGTGTTAAGCTGAAAAAACCTTTTTCCTTTGGTACAGTAATAGCCATGCAAGGACAAGTACTTACTTACACTCCGGGAAGTAGTTCATTAAGGAATCTCTTTGGTACTCCTCCTCCGACTGAAAATCAAGTAAAGGCTTCTCAAATTGGCATTTTGGGGGCGATGAGTGGAATGATAGGAAGTATACAAGCCACTGAAGTAGTGAAATACTTCACAGGTATTGGAGAGTTATTAGTAAATAAACTTCTTATAGTTAGTGGAATGGACTTCTCTATACAAGTGTTGACACTTTCTCCAGAGAAATAAACGAAAAGGATTCTTATTCATTTAATCCCCATCTAAAAGGAAAAAGAGTATCTTTGAAACCTAAAATAAAAATACAATTAATTAACAACAAACTCTGGTGAGTACATTAAAGAAGAAAAGAAAGAGTAGTAAATCCACAGGGAAATGGCACAAGTGGATGGGGTTATTCATCACTTTCTTTGTCCTTGTATTTGCTATGTCGGGAGTTTTCCTAAATCATAGAAAAGCACTTTCATCCTTTGATATCTCACGAAACCTGCTTCCTAAAAGCTATCATTATAAAAACTGGAATCATGCCTCTATTAAAGGAAGTATTTCTATTACTCCAGACTCTATTCTGCTTTTTGGAGGAAGTGGTATATGGTTAACAGATTCAACCTTTTCATACTTTCACTCATTTAACAGAGGAATAAAAAAAGGAACTGACAATCAGATAACAAACAACATTATAAAAGTCCCATCAGGACAATTGTTTGCTGTAACGACCTTTGATTTGTATACTTACGACAATGATTCCCAGTCTTGGATTAATAGAACTCATTTAATTGACACAGAAGAACGACTCACAGACCTAACCAGTCACAACGATACTTTAGTAGTTTTGAGCCGTTCGCATGCTTATGTTTCAACTGCTCCTTACTATGATTTTGAGCAAAAAACGCTTAATACCCCTGAAGGATATCAGCACAAAATATCTCTATTCAAGACATTATGGACTCTTCATAGTGGAGAGCTATTTGGTACAATGGGACAACTTATTGTCGATTTCTTGGGCATCGTTACCATTATTCTTTGCATAACAGGATTATTACTTTTTTTCACTCCTAAATTGATTCGGAGAAGAAGGAAAAAGGAAAAAAACACATTGAACTTCATTAGTCTATTTAAGAACTCATTGCATTGGCACAATAATCTGGGATTTTACCTATTTTCTCTTCTTTTAATTCTCTGTATCTCGGGAATGTTTCTTCGACCACCGTTACTAATAGCCATAATTAAAGCTAAACACAACCCTCTCCTACTTACAACACAAGATAAAATCAATCCATGGACAGACAAACTCCGTTGTATTCGATACGATGAGCACACCAAAGAGTGGTTAGTTTACACTTCTGATGGCTTCTTTGCTTACAACTACATCGATGGCGCCCCTTATAAACTAAACAACACTCCTCCAATCAGTGTTATGGGGTTAGAGGTTTTTCAGCCACTTGACCCCACACAATGGGTTGTAGGCTCCTTTAGTGGACTTTATTATTGGAACAGGATCACAGGAGAGAGTCGAGATTATTTTACAGGGGAAGTGCCCGAACCTCCCCAAATGGGTCCACCTGTGATATCCAATCCTATAAGTGGTTTCTCCTCCGATTTCAATCAACACATTGTTTTTAATTATTTCGATGGGGCTTCTACTTCAAGTATCATACCCAATATGCCAAAAAAAATACAACAAGGAAGAATTTCATTATGGCATTTAAGTCTTGAAGCGCATACTGGTCGTATTTACACGTTTCTACCTGAGATAGTAATACTACTTTTCCCTTTCATCTCCGGAACTTTACTCTTAATTGTTCTCACCTCCGGATACATAGTTTACCAAAGAAGAAATAAAAGATAGATTTCTTTTAATCAAGAAAAGTAAGAAGTCAAAGTTTCTTCTTGCAATATTTCATTATATACTCCCTTTCATTTTAACATTAAAAAGAACTCTACTCGTTGAGTTTGTTTTCAAACTTTAGTGTCCGATAAAACTACAGTTTACTTCTTTCTCCATCATTAGAGTAT
>CAZGUI010000016.1:0-44265 GCA_964528875.1 uncultured Bacteroides sp.
TTTTATTAAATCAAAAAAAAGAGGGTAATATGAACAGGGTACAAATTGGATTTATGGCCGGAAAAATCTGGCAGCTTTTGAGCAATAACTCTCAATGGAGTTATTCCGAGTTAAAAAAAGTAAGTGGATTGTCTGACATCGAATTGGGTGCAGCACTAGGTTGGTTAGCAAAAGAAAATAAAGTGGTTTTTGATGGAGAGGATGAACTTCAATTCAAAGTTTACTTATTTTCAACATCAGATAACTTTTTTGGCTAACAGACTTATTCATTGATTATTTCAAAAAAGAAGTAATTAAGAAATTAATTCTTCAGTTAAAAATCACATAACCTTAAACAAAATGTGAGTTTAAGGAATGTGATTTTATTGTTTTAATTTTAATTTTTGTCGGATATTCCATTACTTTGTATCGTAAATTTATAATCTTTATTTTGTTATGAGAAGTTTGGCATCAGACAATAATTCTGGAGTTCATCCCTTAATATTACAATCTATTCAAAATGCAAACATAAATCACGCCTATGGCTATGGTGATGATGATTGGACGCGTGAGGCAGTAGAGAAAATCAAAGAAGCTTTTACTCCCGATTGTGAGGTTTTGTTTGTCTATAATGGTACTGGAGCAAATGTCGTTGCTCTTCAAATGTTATCACAGTCTTTTCACTCCATTCTTTGCGCTGACACAGCACATATATATGTTGATGAATGTGGCTCTCCTACAAAAATGACGGGAGCACAAATTACTATTATCCCAACTAAGGATGGTAAATTAACACCTGAATTAATTAAACTTTATTTGCGGGGATTTGGAGAACAACATCATTCCCAGCCGGGGATTATTTCCATTTCACAAACCACAGAGTTAGGAACAGTTTATACGCCCGAAGAAATCAAGGCTATTGCTGATTTAGCTCATGCACATGGTATGCATCTTCACATGGATGGAGCAAGACTATCTAATGCTGCTGCATTTCTTGGGAAAACGTTGAAGGAAATTTCTGTAGATTGTGGGGTGGATGTTTTAAGTTTTGGTGGAACAAAGAATGGGTTGATGATGGGAGAGTGTGTTATTGCTTTTGATCCACATTATTATCAATTTGCTAAATATTTCCGTAAACAATCGGCACAGTTGCCTTCTAAGATGCGTTATATTTCCTGTCAGTTTAGTGCTTATCTTACCGATGACTTATGGTTAGATAATGCCAAACAGGCAAATGATATGGCTCAATTGTTGTATAAAAAGCTAGTAGAATATCCACAAATAAGATTTGCTCAAAAAGTGGAAAGTAATCAGTTGTTTTTTGAAATGCCTAAATCTTTAATTGTTCATTTACATCAACAATTTGGGTTTTTCTTCGAAAATGAATTAACTGATGTCGTTCGATTAGTTACTTCATTTGATACAACAACAGAAGATATAGAAGCATTCGTGGAAGCTGTTGAAAGCTATTATTACTCTAATAAATAATTATAGCACCTTTTTGTGTTTGCGTGAGTTATTTACTTCAGTCCCGTATTGAAAAAATAAAAAAACAGCGAGCTATTTCTTTGAATAGTTCGCTGTTTTATGTCCATTCGTTGTCTAATGTATTACTATAAGAAATGAGAATAGTTTATAAGGTAACCCCTGTTTTGAATATTGCTACCTCTCTATAACCGTTTTTTTCATTATTTACCCATTCTCCACTAGCCACTTTGATGATGTAATCTGTAAATTGTTTACATACATCCTCCATGGTTTCATTCTCAAGGATAACACCGGCATTAAAATCAATCCAATTAGGCTTTTTCTTTGCTAAATTAGAGTTTGTGGAAATTTTCATTGTGGGAACAAAAGCCCCAAAAGGTGTTCCTCTTCCTGTGGTAAAGAGAACTATGTGGCATCCGCTTGCTGCTAGTGCAGAAGACGCTACCAAATCATTACCGGGAGCAGAAAGTAAGTTCAATCCTTTGTTCTTTAATCTCTCTCCATAAGCTAGAACTCCGGAAACAGGGCTTTTCCCTCCTTTTTGTGTACATCCCAAAGCTTTTTCCTCTAGAGTGGATATCCCTCCAGCTTTATTTCCCGGAGAGGGGTTTTCTCCAACAGGCTCATTATGTGATAAAAAATACTCCTTAAAATCGTTAATCAATAGAACGGTTTGGTCAAAAAGACTTTCGTTTTCACATCTATTCATCAGGATAGTCTCTGCACCGAACATTTCCGGAACTTCAGTTAATACACTGGTTCCTCCTTGTGCTATAAGGAAGTCTGAGAATGCACCTAGTAATGGGTTGGCTGTAATTCCGGAAAAACCATCTGATCCACCACATTTTAAGCCAACTTTTAGTTCAGATAGAGGAATATCCTCTCTTTCATCTTGAATAACCTTATTATATAGATCTCTTAAGATTTTCATTCCCTCTTCGTATTCGTCCTGAACCTCTTGAGTAACCATAAATTTGATTCTATCTTCGTCAAAATCACCAAGGAACTCTTTGAATATATCCGGTTGATTGTTTTCACAACCCAATCCAACCACAAACACAGCGCCTGCATTGGGGTGAAGAACCATATCTTTCAATATTTTTTTTGTGTTCTCGTGATCTTCTCCTAATTGTGAGCATCCATAATTGTGTGGGTATGCCACAATAGCATCAATACCTTTGTTTTTTGTTTCTGCTCTTAGACTGTCTGCTAATTTCTCAATGATGCCATTCACGCATCCTACTGTAGGAATAATCCATATTTCATTACGAATGCCAACATCTCCGTTCTTTCTTCTAAAACCTTTAAATGTTAGATTCTGCTTTTCAATCTCAATATTTTCCTTTTCCGGGTTATAAGTGTAATCTAATAGACCGGCAAGATTAGTCTTGATGTTTGAGTGATCTAAAAGAAATCCTTGTGCTTTATCTTCTAGTAAATGTCCAATAGGGTAGCCATACTTTATGATGTCCTCCGATTGAGCTAAGTCTTTTAATGCAAATTTATGTCCGGCAGGAATATCCTCTTTTAATGTAAACTTAAGTTCATCAATGGATATCTCTTCTCCGGCTTTCATGGGCAATATGGCAACAGCCACATTATCACTTGGATGTATTCTAAGATATTTTGTAGTTATCATTCTCTTTTCCCTTCTTTTTAATGTTTATAATAATCTATTGTTTCTTTTGATAATAAATCGATAGGCATATAATTAATTCTATTAACCTCCTTTTTAAGTATTAAAAAGTTGCATAAGGCTTCAATACTATTATATCCTTGATGTCTAGGTTGCTGTGCAATGAGGAAGTTTACGGTTCCCTTTTTTAGACAGCTTATATTTCTGGCTAACAAGTCATAACCAATAAAATTGAAATCCTTTTTATTTACTTTTTCAAAATATTCAGCAATTAAATAAGCTTTCGAGTTGAAAACAATACCTACATGAACTTGTGGGTTTTTATTGAAAAAGTTATTTAGTAACTCTGTGTTCTTTATTTCTTCGTTGGCCAGTAAGTTAAGCTCGTGAATGATGCAGTCAGGATGAAGCTTTTCCATGTACCGTCTAAAGCCAATTTCCCTGTACTCCTGTTGATTAGAACCCACAATGCCTTTGTTTATATGTCTAAAAACAACAAGCTCTTTATTGTCGTTGGCCAATAACATGAGCATTTTAGCTGCAAAAAGTCCACTTTGTGAGGAGTCTTGTCCATAGAAAGCAAGAGGCTTAGTTCCTTCGATGTTAAAGTCCAGATATATATAAGGTATATCTAGCTTTTCTAGCTCTTTTGTAAAAGCCAAAGTATAAGTTGGATTGGTTGGTGCAAATACTACGCCATCGGGTTCCTCCTTTAATACTTCGTTGTATTGTGAAATAAAAGAATCGTATTGATATTGATTGTAATACACAATTTTTGCTGAGATGTTAAAGTCCACATAAAAATCAACAGCGCTTTGTATCCCTATCTCTATGTCTGTCCAATATTCTCCATGTGAGTGTGTAGGTAGTAAGCAGATGAAATTATACTTTTTATTAGAAGCTAAAGCACTAGCATACATGTTAGGTTGATAATTTAACAACTTAATAATTTCCTCTACCTTTTTCTTGCTTTCTTCGGATACCCCTTCTCTTTTATGTATCACTCTATCCACTGTACCTGTTGATACATTAGCCAATCGAGCAATATCTTTAATGCGAACTCTTTTAGATTGTATATTTTTCTTTTCCATTCCTTTTGTGCACTTTATTCGTGAAAAAATAGATTTCTTTTAATCAAAGATAGAGAATATACTTGGAAAGAACAAAAATATTCCTATCTTTGTGTGCGTACACGATATTGACTTGTTTATTTGAAAACACATTATTAAATATAAATAAATCTGGATATGAAGAAAAAAGTTGTAACACTTGGTGAAATTATGTTGAGATTAACTGCACCTGGAAATTTACGGTTTGTGCAGTGTGATTCGTTTGATGTAATTTATGGTGGTGGAGAAGCAAATGTTGCAGTTAGTTGCGCAAACTACGGACACGATGCTTATTATGTAACTAAATTACCTGAACATGAAATTGGTCAATCTGCAGTAAATGCATTAAGAAGATATGGTGTGCATACGGATTTTATTGCACGTGGAGGCGATAGAGTCGGTATATATTATCTGGAAACCGGGGCATCAATGCGTCCAAGTAAAGTGGTTTACGACCGTGCTAATTCTTCTATCGCTGAAGCTAATCCTTCTGATTTTGATTTCGATGCAATCATGAAGGGAGCTGATTGGTTTCATTGGTCAGGAATTACTCCTGCTATTTCTGATAAAGCAGCTGAATTAACAAAATTAGCTTGTCAAGCAGCTAAACGTCACGGAGTAACTGTTTCTGTAGACTTAAACTATAGAAAGAAACTTTGGTCTACTGAAAAGGCACAATCTATTATGAAAGATTTGATGCAATACGTAGATGTTTGTATTGGTAACGAAGAAGATGCACACCTATGTCTAGGGTTTAAGCCCGATTCTGATGTGGAAGGTGGCCAAACAGATGCTGCAGGGTACAAAGGTATTTTTGAGCAAATGCATAAAGAGTTTGGGTTTAAATATGTTATTTCAACTTTAAGAGAATCTTATTCTGCTTCTTTCAACGGTTGGAAAGCAATGATTTATAATGGAGAGGAATTTTATGAGTCTTCTCGTTACGAAATTAAGCCTATTATTGATAGAGTAGGAGGTGGTGATTCTTTTGCTGCCGGTGTAATACATGGTTTAATGACTAAACCTACTCAAAAAGAGGCTTTGGAGTTTGCCGTAGCTGCTTCTGCTTTGAAGCATACGGTGTATGGTGACTTTAATTTAATGTCTTCTGAAGAAGTTGAAAACCTTGTAGGTGGAGATGCTTCAGGACGTGTTCAACGATAAATCGTTTCTAAAAAGAAAATATTGCAATGGCAAAATTTAGTAAATTAGAAGTTCTTTCAGTTATGAAAGAAACAGCAATGGTTCCTGTTTTTTACAATCAAGATTTAACTATTGCTAAAAATGTTGTAAAAGCTTGTTATGAAGGAGGTGTAAGAGCCTTTGAGTTTACCAACCGTGGAGACTTTGCTCAAGAGGTTTTTGCTGAGTTGGTAAAATGGGCAAACAAAGAGTGTCCTGAATTAATTTTGGGTATTGGTTCTATTGTTGATCCAGCAACTGCTGCTCTGTATATCCAATTGGGAGCTAATTTCATAGTTGGTCCTCTTTTTAATCCTGAAGTAGCTAAAATTTGTAATCGTAGATTAATTCCTTATACTCCCGGTTGTGGATCGGTTTCCGAAATAGGATTTGCTCAGGAGTTGGGTTGTGATTTATGTAAGGTGTTCCCTGCAGGAAATGTAGGTGGTCCTTCGTTTGTTCAAAATGTAATGGCTCCTATGCCTTGGTCTCTGTTAATGGTTACCGGTGGGGTTGAACCCACAGAGGAAAACCTAACTAAATGGGTTAAATCCGGAGTTACTTGCATTGGAATGGGATCTAAGCTTTTCCCAAAAGAAATAATAAAAGAAGAAAATTGGAACTGGATTACTGATAAGTGCAAAGAGGCATTTAAGTATATAGAAAACGCTAGGTAATATAGCGAATTTCAATCATTTTGTTTAAAGGTGTTTTTTTATGGAGGAGACAATCCACCATTCATTATTTAGGTAGTGAATGGATGGATTGTTTTTCTTTTAAATTGTTTTGTTTATAGTCTCCTTTTCGATATAGAATAGCTACTCTTTTCTTATTTGTTCATTTTACCTTACTTTCCACTTTAAGTCGGTCTAGGACTGAAGACCCTTCGGTCCTAGACCGACAGCCCTTCAGTCCTAGACCGAGAGGCTCTCGGTCTTATACCCTTCTTAGAGGCGTAAAACAGGGGTTGAACGAATGACGGATGAATCTGCTTTTCTCTATCCAGATGAGAGGTGAAACATCGTTTTATTATAAGATTTATAGGGTAATTTGATCTTGGATTTATATAGAAAAACAACTATTACTACTAGCTGTTTTGTTCTTTTTATTATGGAGTATATATAGGTTCTAGTTGTCTATGTTAAGAAGTAAATAATTCAGACAAAACCAGTAAGGGGTGGTTTTGTATCATAAAGCTTAAAAAATATTAAGAAAGAGGTTTGTAGTCAAAATTACACTAATAAGTGGATATCTGCTTGGAATAATAACTGAATGCCTTTTTGTGATTTGATTTAATTGTTATCTTTGTTCATAGCGCAAAAGCTTTATTTCTTATTTTTTTGAATAGTAAATTTATTTTTAAACATTATTATGATGACAAATAAAATTAAACCGGCAGAAGGTCGTTTGGGGGTATTAGTTGTAGGAATAGGAGGAGCTGTGTCTACAACCTTTGTTTTAGGTACATTAGCAGCACGTAAAGGGCTGGCTGAACCTATTGGGTCGATTACTCAGTTAGCAACTATCCGTCTAGGTAAAAGAAACGAGAATCGTTTCCCTAAAATAAAAGATGTTGTCCCTCTGGCTGATATGAACGATCTGGTTTTTGGTGGCTGGGATTTGTTTGAAGAAGATGTTTACGATGCGGCTGAGGCTGCAGATGTGTTCAGTGCCAAAGATCTTAACTTGGTGAAAGATGAACTGAAAGAAATAAAGCCAATGAAAGCTGTCTTTAACCAAAAATGGGTAAAAAGACTTCACGGAACACATATTAAACCCGAGGGAACTTGTTGGGAACATGTTGAAATGCTTCGTGAAGATATCAGAAACTTTAAAGAAGAAAATAATTGTACCCGTGTAGTTGTTATCTGGTCGGCCAGTACTGAAATTTATCTTCCTCCTTCCAAGGAACACGAATCTTTGGCTGCTTTGGAGAAAGCAATGAAAGAAGATAACACGGATGTCATTGCTCCTAGTATGTGTTACGCTTATGCTGCTTTAGCAGAAGGAGCACCTTTTATTATGGGAGCTCCCAATTTATGCATAGACATACCTGCTATGTGGGAGTTGGCAGCAAAAAATAAGGTGGCTATTTGTGGTAAAGATTATAAAACAGGGCAAACTATGTTGAAAACGGTTTTAGCTCCTATGTTAAAAACCCGTATGTTAGGATTGAACGGCTGGTTTTCTACAAACATTTTAGGAAATCGTGACGGAGAAGTATTAGATGATCCGGATTCTTTCAAAACCAAAGAGGTAAGTAAACTTTCTGTTATTGATACCATATTACAGCCTGAACTTTATCCTGAATTATATAAAAATTATTATCATAAAGTGCGTATAAACTATTATCCTCCACGTGGCGATAATAAAGAGGGATGGGATAATATTGATATTTTTGGTTGGATGGGCTATCCTATGCAACTGAAAGTGGACTTCCTATGTAGAGATTCTATTTTAGCTGCACCATTAGTTCTAGACTTAGTGCTGTTTACTGACTTAGCTCAGCGTGCAGGAATGGTAGGTATTCAAGAATGGTTGTCTTTTTACTTTAAGAGCCCTATGCACGATGAAAATCACGTTCCTGAGCACGATCTGTTTATTCAATACACAAAGTTAAAGAATACGTTAAGAAAAATGATTGGTGAAGAGACCATTGATCATTTAGAATAATATTGGAATGAAGTATGCTATTATAGCTGCTGGACAGGGATCTCGTTTGCTTGCAGACGGGATTTCTGTGTCTAAGCCATTGCTTGAAATTAATGGAGAACCCTTGTTGCATCGATTAATCTCTCTTTTCTTGAGGCATGATGCAGAATCTATTGCTCTCATTATTAATGAGGAGATGTCAGATGTAAGAACTTATGTTGAACAGTTGGATTTGCCTATACCTTTTGAGTGGATTGTCAAAAACACTCCAGATTCATTACATAGCTTTTATGAGTTATTGCCTTTGCTTAAAGAAACCGACCAATTGTGCTTGACTACAGTTGATCCTATCTTCTATGAAAAAGAGTTTGCTGCTTATATTACTGCTTTTCAAGAAGAGCATTCTTATGATGCTTTGATGGCGGTTACAGATTTTATTGATGATGAATCTCCTTTGTATGTTAAAACAGATGAGCACTTGAATGTTTTGGGATATGCTAATGCATATTATCCGGGAGCACGTTACATTTCGGGAGGAATCTATTGTTTTAGGCGTAATGTTTTAGACTTATTACCTGCTGTAATAAATCAGGGGGTAACTCGGATGAGAGGATTTCAACAAGCTATAGTGGATGCAGGATTACCTATAAAAGCTTTCCCTTTCTCGAAAATTATTGACGTAGACCATGCTTCAGATCGCGATAAAGCCGAAAGTTTTCTTAAGCAATAGATTGAACATAATGGACAAACAACTGACTTTTGCTGCTATACAACGACATACAACTTATTCTCCTAATCACATAGGCAATGACTCTGCCATAATTAATGCAGTAGCTAAGGAACTAGGCAAAGATGGACATAAAGTTCATTTTTATACCGAACAGGAGTTTATAGCTTCAGGTGTTGAAGAACATTATATTTTCACAATGTTGCGTAACAAATTGGCCATTCAGCGATTAAAAGAGTTGGAAGAACAAGGTGTCTTAGCTGTGAACTCTGCATTTGGCATAGAGAATTGTGGTAGAGAACAAATGACCCGATTACTTTTAGATGCAGGTATATCTTATCCCAAAAGCTGGGTAGTGGATACTCCGGTTATTTTTGAAACCATGAGAAGTGAGATTGAGCTAGCTCTCCCTTTTTGGATTAAACGAGCCGATTTTCACGCCATTCATCGGGAAGATGTAACTTATATTCGTTCTCATCGGGAATTGAAACAGGTTCTTTCAGAATATGCTCTAAGGGGGATAGAAAGAGTGGTAATTAGTGAACATTTAGAAGGAGATTTAATTAAATTTTATGGTGTTTATGGTACCCCATTTTTCTATTGGTTCTATCCTTATTTCAATGAACATTCAAAATTTGGAATAGAGAAAATCAATGGAAAACCTCAAGGGTTAAGCTTTGATGAGAGTCAACTCAAAGAAATGTGTAATGAAGCCGCTAAAGTGCTTAATGTAAAGGTGTACGGAGGCGATTGTATTGTATCTCCCCAAGGAAAGATTAGTATCATCGATTTTAATGATTGGCCTAGTTTTGCTCCATGCAGAGAGGATGCTGCCCATGCCATTGCACAAGTCATATTAAAAACAATCAAAGAAAATGAGTCTATCCGAAAATAAAGAAGAGGTAAAACCCTCTTTAGAATCCACTTTGAAGTCGAATGACACAGAAGAGTGGATTGATTTGATTTTTTATAGACCTATTGGTTATCAATGGGCTCTATTCTTTCATAAATTAGGGGTTACTCCTAATACCGTAACTGTTATATCTATCTTTTTAGGAGTAGGAGCAGGAATCTTGTTTTATCCTGAAAATTTAGGATATAATATTCTTGGAATGTTGTTATTAATATGGGCTAATATGTACGATAGTGCAGACGGACAATTAGCTCGTATGACTGGGCAGAAGTCAGAAATAGGACGTATTCTTGATGGCGTTTGTGGTGACTTGTGGTTTATCTCCATTTATGTAGCTATTTGTTGTAGGTTGACACCTTCTTGGGGTATTTGGATTTGGTTATTAGGGGCTGTAGCAGGTTTTTTCCATGGACAACAAGCTTCTATGGCCGATTACTATCGTAACATTCATCTTTTCTTTTTGAAAGGGGAGCAGGGAAGTGAACTAAGTTGTTCCTCACAACAAGAAGCGTTGTATCAAAAAACAAAATGGAAAGGAGATTGGATTCAGAAGCTATTTCTATGGTTTTATAAAGGCTATACCGCCTCTCAGGAAAAGAGATCACCTGCTTTTCAACAGTTCTTTTCAGTATTAAAACAACAAGGATTAAGTACTATACCTCAATCATTGAAAACGAACTTTAGAAAAGCTAGTCTGCCATTAATGAAATGGACAAATGTATTGTCATTTAATACACGTATATTTGTCCTGTTTATTTCACTATTAATTAATGAACCCTGGATTTATTTTGTTTTTGAACTTACTATACTCAATCTAATTTTAGTTTATATGATTTATAAACATGAAAAAATAAGTAAGTATTTTTACAAAACAGTTGTTGAGTAAAGACTTTATGAAAAAAAATAAACTAAGAAACTTTTTCTTTGCTTTTGGTATTCTAGCCGTTCTTGTTATGCTATTTACCTTTGATGTGTCTCCTCAACAGGTAGCTGACGATTTGAAAAGAGCGGGGTATTATTTCCCTTTGATTCTTCTTTTATGGGTTTTTATCTATTTCATAAATACTTGTTCTTGGTATGTAATTCTTTCGAGTGAAGGAAAATCTCCTGTTCCTTTTATGCAGTTGTATAAGTTTACAATAACCGGATTTGCCTTGAATTATGTAACTCCAGGAGGATTAATGGGAGGAGAACCTTATAGAATAATGGAAACTACTCCTTATTTGGGAGTAGAAAAAGCATCTTCTTCTGTTATACTTTATGTAATGATGCACATCTTTTCCCATATACTTTTTTGGATAACTTCAGTCATTCTTTTTGTGTGTTGTTATTCCATATCAACAGCGGTTGCTGTATTGTTAGGTGTCATTTTTTGTTTTTGCTCGTTGTTGATGATCCTTTTTTGGAAAGGTTATAAAAATGGATTTGTTCTCTTTTTAACTCGTATAGGGCATAAAATACCCTATTTGAATAAATACGTTTCTCGTTTCTCTTCTAAGTATAGTGAAAACCTTAAACGTATTGATTCTCAAATATCTTTGTTACATCGTCAAGAAAAGAAATCGTTTTATGGGGCATTATCTTTGGAGTTTTTAGCTAGAATTGTTGGTTGCTTAGAGGTTTGGCTCATATTAAACATACTTACGAATCAGGTTAATTTCATTGATTGCATATTAATTGTTGCTTTTTCTTCTTTATTTGCCAATCTTTTGTTTTTTTTGCCAATGCAAATTGGAGGAAGAGAAGGTGGTTTTGCTCTGGCAGTTCATGGTCTTTCACTTTCGGGGGCTTACGGTGTATATACTGCTTTAATCACTAGGGTGAGAGAGTTGGTTTGGATTGTAATAGGACTTTTATTAATGAAAATAGGAAATAAAAAACAAGAAATTAAAGAAAGATCAAATGATAGACAAGAATAGAATTAAAGCCATTGCTTTTGATTTTGGAGGGACGTTAGATTCTCCTTTTAAACATTGGTTTACCATTTATTTGAAAGCCTATAATCAATTTTTTGAAACCCCAATAGAAGGTAAGGACTTCTTAGATGCCTATATAAAAACAGAGCAAACTCTAGAACAAGAGGGGTTAATTGCTTCTCATTTTGATATGTATCAAACTCAGCTGACGAAAATAAATTTACAGGTGGAGTTTTTATTGGAGGGAGACTTGTTTCCTATCAGTTCTCCTGAAGAGTGTGCTGAGGAAGTAGCTCAATGTGTAACAAAGTATGCTGAGAAATGGGCTAGTAAATCTCGAGAGGTGTTGGAGGATTTACAAGATAAATACAGAATGTTTGTAGTTTCAAACTATTATGGTAATCTGGAAGCCGTATTAGAGGGTCTTTCGTTACTTTCATATTTTTCCTCTTATACAGACTCTACAATTGAGAACATACGAAAACCCGATCCTGCATTGTGGCAATTAGCCATTGAAAGAGAAAACTTGCTACCTGAAAATGTATTAGTTGTGGGCGATTCTCTTAAAAATGATATTCTTCCGGCATTACACATAGGATGCCAAACCATTCATGGTGTGGAAAAACTGCAAGATTACAATGAAGATGGTATTTTGGAAATAACGAATCTCAATCAATTATTGGAAATCTTATAAGAAAAGAGTTCGTTTTTATATCGTGGTTTCATTCCTTTTTCTTATTTTGTATAAGTAACAACTGAAATAGATTGACCATGAATAATTTTAATCTTTATATTCCCACAGAATTTATCTTTGGTAAAGACACCGAGTTGCAAGTTGCTGAATTGATGAAGCAATATGGAGCTACTAAAGTTCTGTTGGTTTTTGGTGGAGGCTCTATATTTAGGAGTGGTTTGCTCAATAGAACAGAAGATTTATTGAAAGATGCTAAAATTCCCTTTTTCCGTTTAGGAGGTATTCAGCCAAATCCAATTGATACTAAAGTGTATCAAGGCATAGATCTCTGTAGAAAAGAAAAGATTGATTTTATCCTAGCTATTGGGGGAGGATCAGTTATTGATACAGCAAAAGCCATTGCAGCAGGTGTTCCTTATTCCGGTGATTTTTGGGATTTCTTTGAAGGTAAATCAACTCCTCAAAGTGCGTTAAAAGTGGGAGTTGTTCTAACTATTCCGGCAGCAGGAAGTGAAGGGTCAGGCAATAGTGTTATTACTAAAGTAGATACTTTACAAAAGTTAAGCTTACGTACACCTAAATTATTACGCCCGGTTTTTGCCATTATGAATCCTGAACTAACTTATACTCTTTCGGCTTATCAAACAGCCGCTGGTATTGTAGATATGATGGCGCATATTATGGAGCGTTATTTCTCTAATACTCCTGAGGTGGAGCTAACCGATAGGTTGTGTGAATCTACATTGAAAGTAATTATCAAAGAAGCTCTTCGTGTAAAAGAAGACCCTACAAATTATGATGCGCGAGCTAACTTGATGTGGGCAGGTACATTGGCACACAACGGTATGCTTGGAGTCGGAAGGGAAGAAGATTGGGCATCGCACTTTATGGAACACGAAATTAGTGCTTTGTATGGTGTGGCTCATGGTGCAGGTTTATCGGTTGTTTTTCCTGCATGGATGACTTATGCTGTGGAACTCAATGTAGATAAATTGGTTGAATTTGCCATTCATGTTTGGGGTGTGCCTAATGAAGGGTATAAGAAAGAGATTGCGCTAAAAGGGATAGTTCGATTAAAGAGTTTTCTTCAATCTATAGGTATGCCTCTGTCTTTTAGTGAATTAGGTATAGAAGAACCCAATATTGATGAAATGGTTCTTCGACTGCATCAAAACAAAGGAGAGGTCATTGGGAATTATATTCCATTAGGAGCAACTGAAACACGTTTGATTTATCGAATGATGAAGTAATCAAAAATTATTTTAGGTTGGATTCATTTCAACCCCAAGACCATATAAAAGATAAAAAAATGCTGATAATTATTATTATCAGCATTTTTTTGTGCGTATCTCTTTCACTATCTGTTAGCCTTTACGACCGTGACAGTTTTTATATTTCTTTCCACTACCACAAGGACAAGGATCGTTACGACCTACTGTTTTTTCTGCACGTATAGGCTCTCTTTTTACTTGTTCACGAGTGTCTTGTTGTGCTGCGGCTTGTTGGTTTGGATCGTTTAAGTCATATTTTTCTTCTCTATATTGACTTCGGTCCTGTCTGCGTTCAGGAGCAGCTTCTCTTACTTGACTTGGATCTTGAACAGGTATCTGACCTCTCATTAAGATAGCAGCAGTCTCTTCGTTGATTCGATTAACCATTGAATCGAATAAGTTAACAGACTCTAGTTTATAAATCAATAAAGGATCTTTTTGCTCATAGCTAGCACTTTGAACAGAATGTTTTAAATCGTCCAATTCTCTTAAGTTCTCTTTCCATGCTTCATCAATAACATGCAGTAGTATGGATTTTTCAAAAGAACGCACAATTTCTTTACTCTCCGATTCATAAGCAGCCTTTAAATTACAGCTGATGTTATACATTCTTTTACCATCAGTAATAGGTATCAAAATGTTTTCATACATCTCACCCTGAGTCTCATATACTTGCTTAATTACAGGATTCGCTATTTGAGCCAAGTGCTCTTGCTTTCTCTTATAAGCTGAAATAGCAGCTTGGAAAGTTCGTTCTGCCAGGTCTTCTTTTTTCTCTTCTTTAAATTCCTCTTCAGAAAGTGGAGCGCTAATGGCTAAGGTTTTAATCACAGCCATTTTATAGTCTTCGTAAGTGAAACTGTCAGCAGCAACAGCACAACGATTCCAAATGATATTTACAATATCCATACCGATACGTTCACCCATCAATGCATGTCTACGTTTAGTGTAGATAACGGTACGTTGTTTATTCATTACATCATCATACTCAAGTAAGCGCTTACGGATACCAAAGTTATTTTCCTCTACTTTCTTTTGTGCTCTTTCAATGGATCTGGAAATCATTTTGTGTTCAATAACTTCTCCTTCCTTGAAACCTAATCTGTCCATAATTCCGGCAATACGGTCGGAAGAGAAAAGACGCATCAAATCATCTTCTAATGAAACAAAGAATACAGAAGAACCTGGGTCTCCTTGACGTCCGGCACGACCTCTTAACTGACGGTCAACACGTCTTGATTCGTGACGCTCTGTACCTATAATGGCTAAACCACCGGCTTCTTTTACCTCCGGGCTCAACTTAATGTCGGTTCCACGTCCTGCCATATTGGTTGCTATGGTAACAGCTCCTCTTAAACCTGCTTTTGCAACAATATCAGCTTCTCTTTGGTGTAGTTTAGCGTTCAGTACATTGTGAGGTATTTTACGCATGTCTAGCATTCGGCTTAACATCTCTGAAATCTCAACAGATGTAGTACCTACAAGAACCGGACGACCTTCTTCTACCATTTTCTGAACCTCCTCAATAACCGCTCCGTATTTTTCTCTTTGAGTTCTATACACTCTATCGTTCATATCATTACGAACAATAGGACGGTTAGTAGGAATAACTACAACATCTAATTTGTATATATCCCAAAATTCACCGGCTTCTGTTTCAGCTGTACCTGTCATACCTGCTAATTTGTGGTACATTCTGAAATAATTTTGAAGCGTGATTGTAGCAAAGGTTTGAGTTGCAGCTTCGACTTTAACTCCTTCTTTTGCTTCTATTGCTTGGTGTAGTCCATCAGAGTATCTACGACCTTCCATAATACGGCCGGTCTGCTCGTCTACAATTTTTACTTGTTCATCAATTACTACATATTCATCGTCTTTTTCAAACATGGTATATGCCTTAAGTAATTGATTAATGGTGTGAACACGTTCGGATTTTATTGCGTAATCAGAAAGAAGTTCATCTTTTTGAACTATTTTTTCTTCGTCAGAAAGTTCTGTTTTAACCTCTAATTCAGAAAGTTGTCCCGCAATATCAGGTAAAACAAAAAACGAAGCATCTTCGTATCTGTCAGAAATAAGCTCAATACCTTTATCAGTTAAATCTACACTGTTGATTTTTTCATCAATAACAAAATATAAAGGATCAGTAACTTCGTGCATCCTTTTATTTTGTTGCTCCATGTATATTTCCTCAGTTTTGAGCATTCCGCTTTTAATACCAGGCTCACTTAGGTATTTAATCAATGCTTTGTTTTTAGGCATTGACTTATGACTTCTGTATAATGCTAAGAAACCTTCAGATTGTGTTTCTTCATCGGCAATGAGTCTTTTTGCTTCAGCCAGATATTGAGTTGCTAGTTTTTTCTGTGCCTCCACTAAGCGTTCTACCATAGGTTTGAGTGAGTCAAATAGTTGATCATCTCCACGTGGAACAGGTCCCGAAATAATTAATGGTGTTCTGGCATCATCAATTAAAACAGAATCGACCTCATCGACGATAGCAAAGTTGTGCTGACGTTGCACCAAGTCTTGAGGACTAATTGCCATGTTGTCTCTAAGGTAGTCGAAACCAAACTCATTGTTAGTACCAAAAGTAATGTCCGCTAAATAAGCTTTCCTTCTGCTATCTGAGTTGGGTTGGTGTTTGTCAATACAATCCACACTTAATCCGTGGAACATGTATAAAGGTCCCATCCACTCCGCATCACGTTTAGCTAAGTAGTCGTTCACTGTAATAACATGAACTCCGTTTCCTGTAAGAGCGTTTAGGAAAACAGGTAAAGTAGCCACCAATGTTTTACCTTCACCAGTTGCCATCTCAGCAATTTTCCCTTTATGAAGAACCACACCACCAAACAACTGTACGTCGTAATGGATCATATTCCAGATGGTATCATTTCCTCCTGCTTCCCAATGGTTAGTATAAATGGCCTTTTCGCCTTCTATGCGAACAAAGTCTTTTGTAGCAGCAAGAGTTTTGTCAAACTCTGTGGCAGTAACTACAATCTCTTCATTTTCAGTAAAACGTCTTGCTGTATCTTTTACTATGGAAAATGCTACAGGTAAGATGTCATCTAATGCCTTATCGTATTTTCCCAGTATTTCTTTTTCTAATTTGTCTATTTGATTAAATAAAGCTTCGCGATTTTCCAGTTCAGTTTCCTCAACTTTAGCTTTCAGTTCATTCACTTTTGCAATTTCTTCTTTGGCTGAGTCTTTTATATAGCCTTTAATTTCTTGTGTTTTAGCACGGAGATCATCATTGCTAAGTTCTTTAATCGCAGGATAAGCTTCTTTTATTTTTTCTACCCAAGGTTGAGTTTCCTTCATATCTCGGATTGATTTATTTCCAAATAATTTGCCTAAAAAATCATTGATTCCCATATCTTGTTTTGTAATACTAGTAGTTAGTTTATGATAAATAAATATAAAGTTGCATTTGTTGCACAAAGTTATATTAAAATGCTGATTAAGTTGTTTGTTTTGAGCGATATTCTATCGAATATCTAATAAAGGAATGGCCTTTGCTGCATTAGGAGCTCTGATGTTTATAGAGTGAGCAATGGTAGGCGCAATTTTTGTTATGTGTGTAGGAGTAGTTATAATTTCCGGTTTTATTTGATTTCCCCAAAAGATTAAAGGAGTTAAAACAGGAGTTTGTCTAACCAGTTTGTTTTCATATGAATCGTTGTTCATCAAAGTCCAACCTGGTAAAATATCAATCACTAAGTCGCCGGAACGTTTTCTGTGATATCCATTTTTTATATTTTCAACTTCGGGGCTCCAACCACCTAAAAATAGACGATTCGAGGAATATACTTCATTTACTCCACTGAACTGAATAATGAAATCAGCAGCTTCTTTTTGTATATCGGCTAAAGGAAGTTGCTTCTTTTCTAATAATTCGTGGTTGAGATAAATTTGATTGTTGTAATAGGCCTCAATGTATTCGCCTTGCCCGTGTGTGGCCATTAAATACATATTGAGCAGAGTAACACAACGGTTGATGTAAAATTCTCCTCCGGGTATATGTTGGTAGTTAATTGATGGACTATCTGCATCTGTGTATCCTGTGGATGTTACAAAGAATAGTACATTGTTTAATCCAACCTTTTTATCTAACTGTGAAAATAAGTCGGAAAGGTTTTTATCTAATCGGGTATAAATGTCTTGAATTTCCATTGGAAACTCATTCACATTTTGATGATCATAATTTCCAGCATAGTAAGTAACAGCAAGTAAATCTGGAGTATCATCCTCACCAATGCCACTTTGGTTTAATAAAACCGTAATGAAACGATTGATTTCATCATTAATTAACGGACTGCTTATTGCTTTCCTATATTTATCTCCTTGATTAAATTTATGTTTAAATGGTTCAAGTTGCCATCCTGCAGCATATTCATATTTAAAAGAAGGGTAGTAAGGAGTCCACTCCCAATCTGAAATGCGAGTATCTAGTCCCGATTGATCATTATACCTGCTAGCCCACCAAGGAAAGTCTTTGTAGAAAGTAGTACTACACCACTTACCATTATCTGTGTTTAACCAAAAAGCACCATCAGACACATGTCCTGCACTAAATAAAGCAGCTTCTGCTGTAGGTGCAATGCTAAAGGTATAAGCTTTATTTTTGGTTGATATTTTAAGCTCGTCAGAAAGTGTAGAGGTGAGAAGTTTCTTGGGTGAAGTATTTCGAACTGTGTAGTTGCCCATATAGGCAGGGTCGTCCACACAACTTTCGGGTTGTAGTGTCGATGGATTCATCCATTTTTCTGCTACGATGCCATGCATTGAAGGTGTTGTACCTGTATATATAGTAGCAATAGCTGAGGCACAATCTACATTAGAAAAACCATAATTCGTATGTTTATATACTCTTCCTTCTCTCCAAAGACGCTTAAATCCATTTTCCTCAAATAAAGGTGCGAATGCTTCTATGTAATCAGTCCTTAACTGATCAATAGTAATTCCAACTACTATTTTTGGGTTGGGGGGTACACTCTGCGATTGAGCTCCCGCAATGGATAAAAGAGTTAATATGGACGTTAGCAGTTTTTTCATTCCTTGGTTTGATAATATATAATTAAGTGATTAAAACACCGAGCTAGTAAACACATGGTCAAAGGTACTATTGCTAAATTAAAACGCTGTAGTAATAGAGAAGAAACGACCATAAAAAAAGTTAATAAAACACAATATGTAATTAGGTAAGTGGATTTTGCTGGTTGTTTCTTGTTTTTTATTAGAACTAGTAGTGCAATAAAATGAATAGGATTAAATAATATAAGAATGTAATTGGGATATACTGTAGGATGTGTTGAGAAGAAAGATAGAAAACTTAAAACAAGACCAACAAGAGCATAGATTAGAGTTAATATAAAATCAATACTATATAAGTTTTTCTTCCTTTTTACTCCTACATAAGAGAGTGCAATAATCACAGTAAATAATAGAGAAAAAGTTAACATTGGAGAAAAATAAGAAGGACCATCTATCGTCTCATTTTTAGGTTGAAACACAACCTTAGTCTCTTGTATCAATGGCCGTTGATAGCCTTCGTTATCAATTATAACGGCATCATTATAAAAGTTCATAAGGTAAATAGGAGCAAACATACTTTCTTCTGTGGTGATTTTTTTATCTGCCGGAGCTCCTAGGCATAAATCAATCCCAAATTTAGACCAGGGTTGATTTTTAGTATACTCGTGTACAATTGAACGAAAGGTTTCATCAATGCCTCCTTTATATTGAATCGTTCCCTTGATGGATTGTGAAATGATATCTCTCGGTTTTGTGGAACAATTGTCATAAAGAAAGTTATATCTATAGGTTCTGTTTTCCGGTTTATAGTTCTCATCTAAAAGATGTATGAGTTCTTTCTTTTCTTCAAAAGTTAGGTTGAGCGTTTGTTCCCATACTTTGCGATTATAGTACTCGTACTCTGCAATGAAGTTGAGATAGGTGGTTGCCCCCAAACGATAATCTGTTTCACCTAACGTAAATCTGAAGATGAAATTAGGGGTGTTAAAATTGAACAGTCCATAGTTGTATACTCGGTCTATATTTTGATTAGATACCTTAATGCGAATGGCTGTATGTCCAAATAGCGTGTATATAGGCTCACCCGGAGCACAAGTAAGTAGGCTGATGTGTATGTGCTCTGTATTGGCCGATGAGGCTTTCGCTTCTATCGGATGAAAAGACAGAAACAAGAGCAAAAGAGTGATTGTATAGTATCTCATGGATAATTATAATAGTTTTGACGGCGTAAATATACCTCTTTTTTGTACTAGTCGTTGACATTTTTCCCTAATTGATAATGGCTAACGAAAAAAGTAATTATCTTTGCTCACTTTAAGAATAAGCAGAAGTGCAGTTTTAAGCTGCAAAATGATAGGCTTTTGTTTTTTTAACGGGAGGAAATATGTTTTTTCTTTGAAACAAAGTTAAAAAGTATCATATTTGTAAACGTTTCTATAGATGGCCGATGTTTTAATAAACAGATAATTATAAATGGTAGGTTTTAAAAAATTCTTTTTTGTGCTTTTATTGTTAGCGGGAGCAAGTGCTGCTTTTGGACAAAAAAACACAAATTCACAAAATGCAACGAATTCTCCATATACACGTTATGGCTTTGGCGAGTTAGCCGATAATGCTTTTGGAAAAAGTAAGGCAATGGGAGGTTTGGCTTATGGAATTCGTGATAGATATCAAATAAATCCTGCCAATCCGGCTTCATATACTGCTATGGACTCGTTAACGTTTTTGTTTGAAGGTGGATTTACCTTCCAAAATACGAATTTTAGCGATGGGGAAAATAAAACAAATGCAAAAAACTCAAGTTTTGATTATGTAGCTATGCAATTCCGTCTAGCTAAATGGATGGCTGTTAATGCGGGATTGATTCCATACTCCAATGTAGGATACAGTGTGAGTCTGGCAGATACCGACCATGAAAATACTGATGCCTATAACATCACTTCCTACACCGGAGATGGAGGTCTTAAACAAATATATCTAGGTGTAGGTGTTAATGTTTTGAAAAACCTAGCAATAGGCGCGAATTTTTCTTGTTTTTGGGGTGATATTGATAGGAGTATGAAACTCTACTTTCCTGTGGCATCGGCTTCTGGGAATATTGAAACTGAAAATATATCAATAAGCGATTTTAAAGTAGATTTGGGCGTGCAATATACCTATAACCTTAATGATAAACAGCAATTTATTTTAGGGGCAGTATATTCTCCTCAAAAAAGTTTGCATAATACAACAACATTAAGAAGTATAGTTACCACAAGTCAAACAAATAGAGTTGTTTCAGAAACTGATACTATCGCAACTTTTCAACTTCCTCATAAATTTGGGGTGGGGTTAACCTATAACTATGATAATAGAATAACTGTAGGAGTAGATTATACTCTAGAGAAGTGGGGCAGTGCAACATACTTTAATTCGACCAATGCTTTTAGAGATCGCTCAAAAATTGCTGTTGGTGCTGAAGTTAGACCTAGCCTTTACTCAAGAAACTACTTAGCTCACATGAGATATAGAGTAGGAGCTTATTATTCAACTCCTTATTATAAAATTAATGGACAAAATGCGGCAACTGAATACGGTGTCTCCTTTGGCTTAGGACTTCCTTTGCCTAAAGTTGCTTCTTTATTAAATCTGTCTGCTCAGTTTGTCCGTGTGAATGGAAAGAAACCTAATTTCTTAGATGAGAACTACCTAAAACTTAGTGTTGGTTTGACATTTAACGAACGTTGGTTCTTTAAACGTAAAGTGAATTAATAAAAATAATAGAATAAAAAAACTAAAGCTTTGATACGATGAAAATTAAAACGCTTACCGCTTTACTACTATCTTTGTTTCTTGGGTCTGCTTATATGATGGCTCAAGATGTTGATAAAGAATGTATCTCTAGTAGTAGTATATCTCACGAAGCCGTGAAGTCGGAAAACTACAAGGATGCTTATGAGCCTTGGAAAGTTGTTATGAAAAATTGTCCCCTATTAAGGTTTTATACATTTACTGATGGTTATAAAATTTTAAAGGGATTAATGGATGAAGTTGGAGATAAAAAATCTCCAGAATATAAGAAGTATTTTGATGAACTTATGGAAGTTCATGATTTAAGAATGAAATACACTCCTGACTTTTTAGCTAAAGGAGTAAAAGTTTCTTCTGTAGAGGAAGCTCTTGGAGCAAAAGCTATAGACTATCTAACTTATGCTCCTGATATGGATGTTCAGCAAGCCTATGAGTGGATGAAAGAGTCTAGCTTAGGTTCTTCAATTAATGAGCTTAATCCTAATGTTCTTTTCTTTTATATTGATTTGTCTAAAACGATTCTCTCAGTAAATGAAGCTCATAGAGAAGTGTTTTTACAGGATTATTTAAAAGCTGCTGACATTGTGGATCAAGCGATTGATGAGATTGATAGAGAAGTTCTTGTAAATGCTTTTAAAACAGTGAAAGAAAATATTACCGGAGTCTTTATTAATAGTGGAACAGCAGACTGTGAAACACTTCAGTCTATTTATGCTCCTCAAATTGAAGAAAACAAGTCAAATATAGAGTTCTTAAATAAGGTAATCGACATTATGCGTATTGTAAAATGTACTGATCAAGATGCTTATCTTCAAGCTTCTTATTATGTACATCAAATTAAACCTACTGCAGAATCTGCAGCAGGATGTGCTTACATGGCATATAAAAATGGGGATTTTAACCAGGCAATGATTTTCTTTGATGAGGCTATTGAGCTAGAAACTGATATGGTGAAAAAATCAGAAAAAGCTTATGCTGCTGCTGTCGTTTTATTCTCAAACAGACAGTTAGCTAATTCAAGAAACTATGCTCGTAAATCTATTAGCTTCAATTCAAATTATGGAGCTCCTTACATTCTTATTGCTAACTTATATGCAACAAGTCCAAATTGGTCAGATGATAACACAATGAATAAATGTACTTATTTCTTGATCTTGGATAAACTACAACAAGCAAAATCTGTAGATCCTTCTGTTGCTGATGATGCTAACAAATTAATAAGAACTTATTCTCAGCACACTCCTGATATGTCGGAGTTGTTTATGATGGGATATAAGAAAGGTGACTCTGTAACTATTGGAGGATGGATTGGAGAATCAACAACTATTCGATGATGTTTAATCAATGTATTTAAACAAGTTTTTTAATAGTATTAATAAATATAAAAGCATAGTGGTTCTTATTGGAGCTACTATGCTTCTTTCATTTAACTCCTGTGGTAATTCTAAAACTCCTATGGCAGATGCAATTGTTGAACGCGACTCTATGGCTGTGATGCAAACCGAAGGAATGACTACTTTAGTTTCAGATTCCGGTATCATAAGATATAAGGTTGATGCTGATGAGTGGTTGATTTTTGACAAGAAAACCCCCACATATTGGGCCTTTGAAAAAGGAGTTTATGTTGAGAAGTTTGATTCTCTTTTCCAAATAGAAGCCAGCATCAAAGCAGATACGGCTTATTATTACGATAAGGACAAGCTTTGGAAATTAATGAGTAATGTCTCTATACAGAATATCAAAGGGGAGAAATTTGATACAGATCTTTTATATTGGAATGAGAAAACTGAAAAAGTTTACTCAGATGCTTTTGTACGAATTGAACAACCTGACAGAATTATAACAGGTTATGGTTTTGATTCTAATCAACAGATGACCATTTATACCATAAGAAATATACAAGGGGTTTTTTATGTTGAAGAACAAAGTCTTGCGGTAGCACCTGACTCTGTAGCTTCAGGCACAGTAAAACCAGATACTTTAGAACTAGAACAATGACGTTGGTAATATATCTTTTAATAGTAATGGCCTTTTCTGCTTTCTTTTCAGGGATGGAAATTGCTTTTGTCTCCATGGATAAACTGCGTTTTGAAATGGAAAAACAAAAAGGTATTCATTTTAAAATTGTAGCTCATTTTCTTAAAAAGCCTAATAACTTTATCTCTACTATGTTGGTTGGGAATAACATAGCTTTAGTTATATATGGTATATTAATGGCTTTGATTATTGAACAAAACCTCTTAGATGGAGTTATAGAAAATCACTTTCTTAAAGTTCTCATACAAACCGTAATTTCTACCTTAATTATTTTGGTAACCGGAGAGTTTTTACCTAAGGTGCTTTTTAAGTTAAACCCCAACTTTGTTCTCAATCTTTTCGCAATACCGCTTTTTATCTGTTATGTCGTATTGTTTCCTATTTCTTGGTTTGCAACCAACCTTTCTTACCTTATTCTACGTTTGTTTAGGGTGAAAATAGACAAGGAGGTATCTGTTAATGCATTTACGAAAGTGGATTTAGGTTATTTTATACAATCAGGAATTGATAATACAGAGAATGAGGAAACATTAGACACCGAAGTAAAGATCTTCCAAAATGCATTGGATTTCTCAACCATTAGAATTCGAGATTGTATTGTTCCGAGAACAGAAGTTGTTGCTGTTGATACAGAAGCAACAATGGAAGAATTAAAGAATCTGTTTGTTGAGTCGGGTATATCTAAAATTATTGTTTATAAAGAAACTATAGATAATGTGATTGGGTACATTCATTCATCAGAGCTTTTTAAGGAAAAAGAAGGTAAATGGCTTGATGCTATTTATGATATACCTGTTGTTCCTGAAACAATGGCTGCTCATAAATTGATGAAGCTATTTATGCAACAGAAAAAAAGCATTGCAGTTGTTGTCGATGAATTTGGAGGAACTGCAGGAATTGTTACATTAGAAGATTTAGTAGAAGAAATATTTGGTGATATCGAAGATGAACACGATACAACCTCTTATATATCCAAGGAATTGGATGATAATGAATATGTTTTGTCGGGTAGGTTAGAGATTGAAAAGGTAAATGAAATGTATGATTTGGAGTTACCTGAATCTGATGACTACATTACTATTGGTGGACTTATTCTAGATTATTATCAAAGTTTTCCTAAACTTCATCAGGTCATAAAAATAAATGATCGCTTTGAGTTTAAGATACTTAAAGTTACAGCGACTAAAATAGAATTGGTAAAACTTAAGATACTTAATGATTGAGTAAATATCTTAGATATTTTTATGTAATAAGTAGATGCTTGTTAGCATTTTTTGTATCTTCGTACGCTAATTAGGTGAATTAAGAGAATAGCATAAATTATAAAATATATAAATCTTATAAATAGAAATGGCAACTTTACAAAAGATTAGAACCAAAGGACCTTTATTAATTATAGTTATTGGTTTGGCATTATTTGCTTTTATTGCAGGTGATGCTTGGCGTGTTTTCCAACCACATCAGGTACAAGATGTAGGTGAAGTTAATGGAATATCATTGTCTGCACCGGAATATCAACAAATGATTGAAGAATACACCGAAATCATTAAGTTGACGAGTGGAATGACAGCCTTGCCAGAAGAGCAAATGAACCAAGTTAAAGATGAAGTATGGAGATCATTTGTTAATAATAAGCTAATAGAAATTGAAGCTAAAAAAGTAGGTCTTACTGTACCCGTTGAAGAAGTTCAAGATATTATCGCACAAGGTACACATCCTATGTTACAGCAAACTCCTTTTCGCAATCCACAAACCGGAATGTTTGATCAGGATATGTTGAAAAAGTTTTTAGTGGATTATTCTAAACTTCAATCTAATCCTCAAGTTGACCCTCAAATGGCTGAATATTATTCAAACTTAAATAAATACTGGTCGTTTATTGAGAAGAACTTAATTCAAGGTCGTTTAGCTGAGAAATATCAAGCATTAATAGGTGAATCTTTGTTTTCTAATCCTATTGAAGCTATTAATTCTTTTAATGCGAAAAATAAAGAGTCTGATTTACTTATAGCTGCAATACCCTATTCTGCTATTCCCGATTCATTGGTTAAAGTGGAAAATTCAGAAATAACTAAATTGTATAACGAAAGAAAAGAACAATTTAAACAACATACAGAAGCTAGAAACATTAAGTTTATAGATGTAGAAGTTTTACCTAGCAGTGAAGACCGTGTAGAATTAGAAAAAGAAGTGGAAGAGTTTACGGCTCAACTAAGAGATCCTGAAACTGATTACACTTCATTTGTGCGTTCTACTGGTTCTGAAGTTTTATATAGTGATTTATATTTACCTAAAGAAGCTTTCCCTGCTGATGTTATTGCTCGTTTAGATTCTGTAAGTGTAGGTGGGGTATATGGTCCTTACTTAAACTCTGCTGATAATTCTTTCACTTCATTTAAACTTTTATCTAAGGCTAATAAAGCTGATTCAACTGAGTTTAGACAAATTCAAGTGTATGCTGAAACAGAAGTTAAAACAACTGAATTGGCAGACAGTATCTATAATGCCATTAAAGGTGGAGCAAACTTTGAAGAAATAGCTAAACAATACGGCCAAGAAGGAACTAGTAACTGGATTTCTTCAGCTAACTATATGAACTCTCCATTAGATTCAGAAAATTTGAGATTTATTGCAGCAATAACCAATGGAAACAAAGGGGATTTAGTAAATCTTAATTTAGGACAGGCAATTGTTATATTACAAATTACAGATAAAAAAGATGTAAAAGAACAATATAAAATTCCTGTTATAAAGAGAGAGATTGAATTCAGCAAAGAAACATATAGTAAAGCATATAATGCATTTAGTCAATTCATTGCTGCTAACCCAACATTGAACGATATGATGGAAAATGCAGAAGAAGCAGGTTATAGATTGCTTGAAAAAACAGATTTAACTAATGTTGAACATAATATAGGAGGTATTTCTGATACTAAAGAAGCTATTCGCTGGGTGTTTTCTGCAAAACCAGGTGATGTGTCTGGTTTATATGAATGTGGTGCTGGCGATCGTCTACTTGTAGTTGGCTTAGTTGATGTAGTTAAAGAAGGATACCGTCCTATCAACTTAGTTCAAAGTGGATTAAGATCAGAGTTAATTCGTGACAAAAAAGCAGAATTAATCATGAAAGATATGAGTTCAGCTCAAACATTTGCTGATTATAAAGCATTAAGCAAAGTTGTTACTGATACTGTTAAACATGTATCTTTTGCAGCTCCTGCTTATATCTCTTCACTTTATAGTAGTGAACCCTTAGTTGGTGCCTTTGCTTCTGTTGCTAATGAAAATGAACTAAGCAAACCTATTAAAGGTAATGCCGGTGTATTTGTTTTACAAGTGCAAAAGGTTACTGAAATTGAAGAAGAATTTAGTGAACAAAATGAGAAGGATGCCATTAAGAGTATGAATGCTCGCCTTTCAAGTCGTTCAATTAATGATCTCTTCCTAAATGCTAAAGTAAAAGACAATCGTTACTTATTCTTCTAATGGAATAGCATAGATAATAAAAAATAGTAAAGAGGGTGTTTGTTAGAGACAGACACCCTCTTTCTTTTAATATTTGACTGCCAATAAGTCACTAGATTAAGTTTAATTCCTTACATTTGTAGCTAGTACTCTTTAATATATAGTTTAATTTATATGCCACAAAAGTCTCTATTGGGATTAACATTAAAGGAGCTTCAAGAAATAGTTCTGAAATTAGGAATGCCAAAGTTTACTGCAAAACAGATAACTTCTTGGCTATACAATAAATCTGTGGATAAGATAGAGGATATGACTAATCTGTCGTTAAAACACAGAGAATTATTGGCTGAGAATTATAATTTAGGTTTGTGTAAGCCGGTTGATGCTGTACACTCTTCAGATGGTACAATTAAATATCTGTTTCGTGTGGGTGAAAATGATTTTATTGAATCTGTTTATATTCCCGATGGAGAAAGAGCTACACTCTGTGTGTCAACACAAGTAGGATGTAAAATGAATTGTAAGTTTTGCATGACCGGCAAACAAGGTTTCTCTAAAAATCTTACAACTGGAGAAATGTTGAATCAAGTGTTATCCATACCTGAAAGTAGTAAATTAACGAACTTAGTATTGATGGGGATGGGTGAGCCTTTAGATAATTTGGATGAAGTTCTAACTTTCCTCTCCATAATGACAGATAAAGATGGGTGTGCCTGGAGCCCTCGGAGAATTACTCTTTCTACTGTTGGTGTTCGCGAAAAACTTAAACGTTTCATTGAGGAAAGTGAGTGTCATTTAGCCATTAGTTTACATGCAGCTGCTCCCGAACTCAGAGCAGATATTATGCCAGTAGAAAAATCTTATTCAATAAATGAGATTGTAGAGGACTTAAAGAAGTATGATTTTAGTAAACAAAGAAGATTGTCTTTTGAATATATCGTTTTCAAAGACTTAAATGATTCTGTTTTATATCTTCAGCGCTTGGTTCAATTGCTAAAAGGTTTATCTTGTAGAGTAAACTTAATTCGTTATCATGCTATACCCGGTATAGATTTAGAAGGAGTGAGCAATGAAAAAATGCTGGAAATAAGAGACTATTTAACCCTTAATGGTCTATTTACGACTTTGCGAGCTTCACGAGGAGAAGATGTTTTTGCTGCTTGTGGCATGCTTTCGACAGATAAAAAACAATAATATACCTAACACAATATAGATATGAAGAAATTAGTTTATAGCCAATTGATACTGGTCTTACTCCTTTTAGTAGGATGTAAGAACAAAGGAGGTTTTTTCACTCCTTCAGCAAGTGGAAGAGCTTATGAGGTTTTAGTAGTTGTTGATCATGATTTATGGGATCGTCCAGCCGGAAGAGCCCTATACAGTGCGTTGGAGAAAGATGTACCTGGATTACCTCAGCCAGAAAGCTCTTTTTATATAATGTACTCTTCGCCTAGTAATTTTGATTCTACGCTGAAATTATTACGGAATATAGTTGTTGTAGATATCCAACCTGATAGATATACACAAGCTAAGTTTTCTTATTCAAACAATGTTTATGCTTATCCTCAGGTTATATTAAATATTCAAGCTCCAAATGAAGAAGAGTTTGAAGCCTTTGTGAATGAAAACAAACAAGTAATTGTGGATTTCTTGACTCGTGTTGAAATGAACAGACAGATTGCACACTTGGAGAAGAATCACAATAGACAAGTTGCAGATACGGTTAAGTCCATGTTTGATTGTGAAGTTTGGGTGTCAGGAGAATTAAATTCCACAAAAACCGGAGAGAACTTCTTTTGGGCAGGTACAAACAAAGCTACTGCAGACCAAAATTTAATTATATATTCATATCCTTACAAAGATAAAGAGACTTTTACTCAGGAATATTTTGTTCATAAACGCGACTCAGTGATGAAGATTAATGTGCCAGGTGCACGTCCTAATATGCACATGTCTACCGAAATAATCGGATTAACCACTCGTGGTATTGAGGTGCAAAATAATTATGTAATGGAAAACAGAGGGCTATGGAAAGTAAAAGGTGATTTTATGGGAGGTCCTTTTGTTTCTCATACCCGAATTGATGAACTTAATCAACGTGTCATTACAGCTGAAGTTTTTGTGTATGCACCAGATATGATGAAAAGAAATATCACACGACAGATTGAAGCTTCCCTTTATACTTTGAGATTGCCTCAAGACAAAGAAGTGATGGCTGAGGGTATTGAAAATGATTCAATAAAGTAAAATATTATGAATAAAAAAATAAGAGTAGGCATTACACATGGAGATGTTAACGGAGTAGGATATGAAGTGATATTAAAATCATTTATGAATGTACAAATATTTGATATGTGTACACCCATCTTGTATGGATCTCCAAAAGTTGCTGCATACCAACGAAAAGCATTAGATATATCAACAAACTTTACCATTATAACTAAGGCTGAGGAAGCTGAGGAGAGAAAATTAAATGTTTTGAACTGCGTGGACGATGAGCTGTTGGTTGAATTTGGTAAACCCGATAAAAAAGCAGGAAAAGCGGCTTTTATGGCTTTAGAAAAAGCTGTAGAAGATTATAAAGCCGGGTTGATTGATGTGATTGTTACTGCACCTATAGATAAAAACACCATCCATTCTGAAGAGTTTGAATTCCCGGGGCATACTGAGTTTTTTGAAAACCGATTAGGTATGGGGCAAAAATCGCTGATGATTTTGATGAAAGATGACTTTAGAATTGCGTTAACTACGGTGCATATTCCACTGAAAGAGGTACCTGCAAGTATTACTAAGGAGTTAATTCAAGAAAAATTAGATGTTCTTGAAGAGGCACTACGTAAAGACTTTAATATAGCTAAACCTAGAATAGCAGTCTTTTCATTGAATCCACATTCTGGAGACTCAGGACTTCTTGGATCGGAAGAACAAGAGGTTATCATTCCTGCTTTAGCCGATAAAAAGGACGCAGGAATGCTTTGTTATGGCCCTTATGCTGCTGATGGCTTTATGGGAAGTGGAAACTTTACACATTTTGATGGAATTTTAGCTATGTATCATGATCAGGGACTAGCTCCATTTAAAGCTCTTGCTAGGGGTGAAGGCGTAAACTATACAGCCGGACTGCCGGTTATTCGAACTTCTCCTGCACATGGAACTGCCTATGATATAGCGGGGAAAGGTGATGCACAGGAAGATTCTTTCAGACAAGCAATTTATGCAGCTATTGATATCTTTAGAAATCGATCTTTGAATGAAAAACTGTTGGCCGAAAGTATTCATCAAGAGGCAAATGAAGACAATAACTCTAGAGATAGACGTCAGGATGATAAGTTTTCTAATCAAGACATTGCTTAGTATTTAATATTTGAGATATTTAGGATGGTATGACAGCATCGGAATTAAAAAAAGTAAAGTTGAGATTTGGTATTATCGGTAATGATCCTGCACTCATGCAGGCCATTGATACGGCTATTCAAGTTGCACCTACCGATTTGTCCGTGCTGATAACGGGAGAAAGTGGAGTAGGAAAAGAGTTTTTTCCACAAGTGATACACCAATACAGCAGAAGAAAACATGGTCAGTATATTGCAGTAAACTGTGGTGCTATTCCTGAAGGAACTATAGATTCAGAACTCTTTGGGCATGAAAAAGGAGCTTTTACAGGTGCCATAGGTGAGCGTGAAGGTTATTTTGGAGAAGCTAATGGGGGTACTATTTTTCTGGATGAAGTAGGAGAGTTGCCTACTCCAACACAAGCACGTTTGTTGAGAGTTTTAGAGAGTGGTGAGTTTATTCGTGTAGGATCATCTACTGTTGAGAAGACAGATGTACGCATAGTGGCTGCAACCAACGTTAATCTTTCAGAAGCCATAGCACAAGGTAAATTTAGGGAGGATTTGTATTATCGTTTAAATACTATTCCCATACAAATACCTTCTTTAAGAAAGCGAGGAGAAGATATTGTTCTTCTTTTTAGAAAGTTTGCTTTCGACTTTGCTGAAAAATATCGTATGCCGGCTGTACAGCTTACAGATGATGCAAAACAAGAACTAATGAACTATTCTTGGCCGGGTAATGTGCGCCAATTAAAAAATATAACTGAGCAGTTATCTATTATTGAAACTGAAAGGGAAATAACAAGTGAGATTCTGAGAAAATATTTACCGGAACAAACTCGTAAAAGTTTACCGGCTCTATTTGGAGGTTCATCATCTAGTTCTAGTGCTAGTTTTGAAAATGAACGCGAAATACTTTACAAAGTGTTATTTGATATGCGAAAGGATGTTACTGAGTTGAAGCGTATTGTACATAACTTAGTGGCAAATCCTTCCTCTCCTGTACCTAGTAAATCAACTTCAGAAAGTTTCTTCTCTACAGCGGTTGAGCCCGCTGATGAGCCTTCGGTTTTGCCTACTATAATAAGTAGTAATATAGAACAAGCTTCGAAAAGCAAAAAACATAATGCTGAAATTGAGGATACAGAAGAATATATTGAAGAATCTTTGTCATTAGAAGAAGTAGAGAAAGAGATGATTCGTAAAGCTTTAATTAAGCATAAAGGTAAACGTAAAGATGCAGCTCAAGATTTAGATATTTCAGAGCGTACGCTTTATAGAAAAATAAAAAGATATGGATTGGCTTAAAATAAAAAATAAGTTTCTAATAAGTTTTGCTTTACTTTTTTTGGTAATCATTACCTCTTGTAGTGTATCCTATTCGTTTACAGGTACTTCTACAATAGATTATAGTGTAGTGAAAACCATTTCTATAGCAGAGTTCCCCATTAAATCCGATTATGTGTATGCTCCTTTAGCTACACGATTCAATGAAGAATTAAAAGATAAATTTGTTCAACAAACTCGTTTGACTTTAGTTAGACAAAATGGAGACTTAGATATTGATGGAGAAATTACGGGTTATAATCAATATAACCAAGCTGTTACTGCCGATGGGTATTCTTCTGAAACTAAACTAACCATCACGGTTAATGTGCGTTATGTTAATAACTCGAATCATGAAGATGATTTTGATAATCAACAGTTTTCAGCCTTTAGAATTTACGACTCCACAAAATTGTTAACCGATGTTCAAGATCAGTTAATAGAAGAAATGGTGGAAGAAATAGTAGATCAAATTTATAATGCAACGATAATAAACTGGTAGTTTATGGGATATGTCAACTTAGAGCAATGGATTTTACATCCCGAACAGTTGAATAAAGAAACACTTTATGAATTAAGAACTTTAGTGGCTAAATATCCCTATGCCCAAACTTTAAGGTTGTTGTATCTTAAGAACTTATATCTATTACACGACTCTACTTTTGGTGAAGAGTTGAGAAAAACTGCATTGTATGTGGCAGATAGAAGAGTACTTTTTAAATTAATAGAAGCCGATCAGCTAGTTTTAGAGCCGGATATGGATAATACCTCGCCGTTAGAAGTGGTTAATGATATAGGAATGGATCGTACTTTATTTCTGATAGATTCTTTTCTATCTAAGTTACCCGAAGAAGAACATGTTAGTCAAACTCTTGATTTTGATTATACTACTGATTATTCCTCGTACCTTCAAAGAAATGACGAAACTAAAGAAGACAACTTGCCGAAGTTAAAAGGACAGGAGTTAATTGATGACTTTATAGCAACGAGTTTAACTTCTCCTACCCAAGAGTCGGAGAGAAGAGGTGTACTAAAACTTGATAGTTATTCGGAAGAGCTAGTGGAACCTGATGATGACGATGAAGGCTATTTTACCGAAACTTTAGCTAAAATATACATCAAACAGAGGAGATATTCTAAAGCTATTGAAATTATTAAAAAATTAAGCTTGAAATATCCGAAAAAAAATGCTTACTTTGCAGACCAGATTAGATTTTTAGAAAAATTGATTATTAACACTAAATCAAAATAAACAAATGTATTTATTATTGACTATACTTATACTCATTGCAGCTATATTAATGTGCTTTATAGTGCTTATACAAAACTCCAAAGGAGGTGGTTTAGCTTCCGGATTTTCATCATCCAACCAAATTATGGGTGTTCGTAAAACTACAGACTTCTTAGAAAAAGCAACTTGGGGACTAGCTGCTATTATTGTTGTACTTAGTATTGCCACTGCCTACACTCTTCCTCGTGGAACTGAAGGTCAAGATAGTAGCGTTCTTTTTGAAAAAGCAAAACAAGAAGAAAGTGTTAATCCATATAATATGCCTAGTGGTATAGATGCTCCTATTGTTGATGATACCCCAACTACAACTGAAACTCCTACTGAATCTACTCCGGTAGAAGAATAATTCTAGAATTATTACATAATAATATATATTCAAGTCCCGAGCATTTTTGCTTGGGACTTTTTTTGTCATTCTGTTATTTAATTCTTGGGATGAGAAGCTAGATTTATTTATCTTTGTGTTTTTACTGAATAAATAACATAAATATAGAAATTCACATAACAAATGACTGAAGCAATTAATAAAAAACTAAATGATTCTAAAACCTTACGTTGGGGTGTATTAGGATTAGTAGCCTTTACCATGTTCTGTGGTTATTTTTTAACCGACTTAATGTCTCCTTTAAAAACGATGTTAGAGCAAGAGCTTTTATGGGATAGTTTGGAATATGGTATTTTTACAAGTGCTTATGGGTGGTTTAACGTATTCTTTTTAATGTTGATTTTTGGTGGAATCATTTTAGATAGAATGGGAGTTCGTTTTACAGGAATGGGAGCTTGTATTTTAATGATTGTAGGTTGTCTCTTAAAATATTATGCCATTAGTACTACTTTTCCTGAAGGAGAAACTTTGTTAGGCATAAAAACACAAGTTGCTCTGGCTGCCATTGGTTATGCTATTTTTGGTGTTGGAATAGAAATTATAGGAATTACGGTTTCTAAGATTATTGTCAAATGGTTTACCGGGCACGAATTGGCTTTAGCTATGGGATTGGAAATGGCTGTAGCTCGCATAGGAACTATATTTGCTCTTAGTGTAACTGCTCCTTTAGCTATCTACTTTAAAGATATTGCTGCCCCAATATTTATAGCATTGATTATGCTTTGCATTGGTTTACTTACTTTCTTTATCTATATGTTTTATGATCGTAAGTTTGATGCACAAGTTGAAAACTCTGAAGAAAATAAAGAAGATGATACTTTCCATCTAAAAGACTTAGTCTTGGTTGTTACTAATAAGGGATTCTGGCTTTTAGCTTTACTTTGTGTTTTGTTTTACTCCGCTATTTTCCCCTTCTTGAAATATGCAACCGAATTAATGGTTCAAAAATATAATGTGAATCCTGAATTAGCCGGTTCAATTCCTAGTATTTTACCTCTTGGAACCTTATTTCTAACTCCTTTGTTTGGTGCATTCTACGATCGAAGAGGTAAAGGTGCTAATTTAATGATTATTGGAGCCTTGTTACTTATCCTAGTTCATGTATCTTTTGCTATGCCTTTCTTAAATGAATGGTGGTTTGCTGCTGTTATTACAATTATATTAGGTGTAGCATTTTCATTGGTTCCATCGGCAATGTGGCCATCGGTACCAAAGATTATACCTTCTAAACAATTAGGTAGTGCTTATGCTTTGATTTTTTGGGTTCAGAACTGGGGATTAATGGGTGTTCCTTTATTAATTGGATGGGTACTCGATACTTATTGTAAAGGTCCGGTAGTGAACGGAGTTACGACCTATGATTACACCTTGCCTATGATTATCTTCTCTGTTTTTGGTGTTTTAGCTTTATTCGTAGCTATTCTGCTTAAAAGAGAAGATAAGAAAAAAGGATATGGTCTCCAAGAGGCAAATATTAAGCATTAATTGTGAACCGTAAAACAAATAAGATAAGTTTATTGGAGGCTATTCCTTTAGCAGATGGGAGTATTAAGGTTACCTGGTCAGAAGAGGGAAATGCTTTATTATCTTTCCCTCGATTTAGAAATAAATGGATGCAGAAGTATCTATTACCCAAGCGAGTAAGTTCTCACATAACCGTTGAGCTTGAAAAATTTGGAGCTTCCATTTGGACTCAAATTAATGGAGAGAATACGGTATCCGATATTGTAGAATATATGTTGATTGCGTTTCCTGAGGAAGAACAACTGCAAGATCGCGTGGTGAAATATATCAGACAGCTTTTTAAAGATAAGTTTATTAAGTTGTTTACACCCGAATAAACTCTCTTTTGCAAATATCTTAGACTAAATATATACCCCTTATTACAATTCGTAGTAAGGGGTTTCTACTTTTTTAAGGTTTTACTTTGATTTTATTAATCCTCTATATCGTTATAGACTTAATCTATTTATTGTAGGAGAGAAATATTTCAAAAAAAGGAAAGTCTTATTGAGATGTTTTAAGTCTACTTTTTTTATAATAAATGAGGTTGAAAAATCAGCCGATATAATAAGTTTTATTACAATTTAGTCGGTCTAGGACCGAACACCCTTCAGTCCTAGACCGACAGGCCTTCGGTCCTAGACCGAGGAGGGTAGGGTCTTAGACCTCAAAGAGGACTTTTCTAAGCCTGTTGTTTTTCAGATACCTCTACATAAAATAGATTGGATTTACACTTATGTAAATCAATAAATACGAAGCTTAAAAGGGGGGTTGTCTTTATAGAATTAAGTCTACCTGCTATTGTTCCTTTAGTTTTTACTCCAAAAACCAGGAGTAAACAGAAGGAGTACACTAAAAAGCTCCAATCTACCTAAGAGCATCAATCCTGAGCACCACCATTTTACTATATCGGGTAAGGCACTCCATGAAAAAGCCGGACCAAATCTTCCTAGTCCAGGTCCTGCATTACTGATTGAAGAAACAGAAACACCTACAGCCTCTTCCATGGTTAATCCAAACTGTTGAAAAATAAGTATGCTTATAAAAGTAATGGCGAAATAAAGAAATATAAAAGCCAAGACTGTTGATTGTATGGTGTTAGGTATAACTGCTTTATTTATTCTGACCGGTAGAACAGCATTGGGATGAATGATGTGTTTAAACTCATTCCTTGTGATTTTAGCCAATATTGCTAAGCGGACACATTTTATACCCCCGGATGTACTTCCTGCGCACGCCCCAAGCATTATTGTTATTAATAATACCCCCCAAGCTATAGGTTGCCAGGTGGTGTAGTCTGTTGTAACAAAGCCGGTAGAAGTATGTAATGATGCAATTTGAAAAAGTGCAGTTCGGATGGAATACTCTAAAGGCTCTTTATCCATGAAATAAAGAGTACAAGCTATAAGAGTACTAAAAAACAAGAAGGAGAAGATGTATAACTTGAGCTCATCTTCCTCTCTTAATTTTTTGAACTTACCGTTAATAAATAGAATATAAAGAGAGAAGTTTATTCCGGATAAGAACATAAATAAGGTAATAACATACTCAATGTAGGGAGAGTTATAAAAAGCAATGCTGTTCTGTTTGGTCGAGAATCCTCCTGTACTGGTCGTGGCTAAAGAGTGGCAAATACTGTCAAATAAACTCATGTCTCCCAAATAGAGTAGAAGAGTTTCTGTAAGAGTCATCCCGGTATAAATTAACCAAATCCATTTAGCAGTAACTCCAATGCGTGGATGTACTTTTTCGTGTGGTATTCCCGTAGCTTCAGCAGCAAAAAGCTGAACTCCACTAACACCAAACAATGGAAGTACAGCAATAGTGAAAAATATAATACCTAAACCACCGATCCATTGAGTTAAACTTCTCCAGAAAAGAAGTCCATGAGGAAGTTCTTCAATGTTGTCTAATATAGTACATCCCGTGCTGGTAAATCCTGACATAGATTCAAAAAAGGCATCGGTAATGGAGGGAATGTATCCACTAATATAAAAAGGTAACATAGCAAAAGCAGATACAATTACCCAACTAAAGGTTACAATAATGTATCCATCTTTTCGGTTGAGCTCTTTATTGCTGTTTCTACCAATGAAATAAAGTATTGTTCCAACGGTTAACGTGATGCCGGAGGTAATTAAGAAGCTGTTTAGGTCATCTCCTTCATAGAAGAAAGCAACCCCTGCACTTAGTAAAAGCATCACGGTTACAATATGTAAGAGTGAGCCCATAACATTAAGTATTGCTCTGTGATTGATCATTGTTTAGTTGAAGAACTTCTCTATTTTTTTTATCGTCATACTTAGACAAAAGACCACCACATGATCACCAGGTTGGATTAATGTGTTACCTGTAACCAATATACCTTTTCCATTTCTAACCAATCCACCAATAATACTCTCTTTGGGTAGAGGTAAGTCTTTTACTTTATGCTTTGTTACTATAGAATTTGTTTTTGCCGTAAATTCAGCAACATCTGCATCTGCCAAGGTTAGACTTTTTACATTAGAAACATCCGCACTTAGTAGTAATTGGTAGATGTAACTCGCTGCAATTTTCTTTTTGTTTATAATGGTTCCAATGTCTAAACTCTCAGCCATTGCTATGTAGTCTATATTTTCAACTTCAGCAACACTTTTCTCTACTCCCATACGTTTGGCTGCTAAACAAGCTAAAATATTAGTTTCTGAGTTGTCAGTTAACGCAATAAATGCATCGGTATGTCTAATTCCTTCCTCTTCAAGTAAATCTAAATCGCGTGCATCACCATTGATAATCAAAATTTTGCTATCTAATTGCTCAGTAAGTAGATTGCATTGTTCTAAATCGTTTTCAATGAGTTTCACTTTCATGTAATCGGGTAGTTGTTCTGCTGTTTTCAGTGCAATTCTACCACTACCCATAATAATTACACTTTTTACATCAGGATATTTCTCTTTTCCTGTAATCTTTCTAATGTAAGGAATGTATTTATGTGTTGTTGTGAAGTAAACAATATCATTTAATAATATCTTTTCATTACCTCTGGGGATGATCGTTTTATTACCTCTTTTTATTGTTACCACATAATAGGGGATATTTTCTTTGCCTAGTTCACTCAAAGGAATATCCATGATTTCTGCTTTATCCCGAATTTTAACGCCAATTAAAATTAAAGCGCCATCGGAAAACTCCCACCATTGTCTGATCCAGCTGATTTTTACAGAGGCAACGATTTCTTTTGCAGCTAATATTTCAGGAGAGATTAAAGCATCGACTCCTACTTTACGAAAAAACTCCTTATTCTTAGGAAGTAAATATTCATAATTGCTGATACGAGCCACTGTTTTAAACGCTCCGAGGTTGCTGGCTAACATACAGGCAGTGATGTTTCTGGATTCATCGGGTGTAACTGCAATAAATAAATCGGTTTTATGGACACCGGCCTCTTGAAGAGAGACTATGGATGTGGCTGAACCTATAACAGTAAGTAAGTCTAGGTTTAAGCTTAACAGACTCAGTTTTTCTTCATCCTCATCAATCAGTGTAATGTTTTGTCTTTCATCGGACAAGAGACGAGCTAAATGAGTTCCAACAGCTCCTGCTCCGGCAATAACTATGTTCATTAGTTAATGTTTTTAATTTAAAGATAAGAGAATTAGATTAGACTATATATTTCTTTTAAAATTCCTTCTTTATCCATTCCACAAATTTGATAAAGTTGTTCTACTGTGCCATGTTCAATAAACTCATCGGGGACACCAATTCGTTTAAGCGTGGGCTTGTAATTGTTTTCTGCAAAAAACTCTAATATTGCACTGCCCATGCCTCCTTTTTTTATACCATCCTCAATCGTTATTATTTTTTCAAAACTTGAACCTATGTGGTGAAGCATCTCTTCATCCAATGGTTTTAAGAATCGCAAATCATAGTGAGCTATTGAGATTGATTTTTCTTTCTCTGCCTCTTTTATAGCTTCAGAAGCTATAAAACCTATAGGACCTATAGTCAGAATGGCTAAATCTTTGCCCTCTTTTAGTGTACGTCCTTTTCCTACCTCTATCTCTTCAAAGGGGCACTTCCAATCCGTTCTCTGCCCTCTTCCTCTTGGATAGCGTATGGCAAAAGCCCCTTTATTGGGCAATTGTGCAGTGTACATTAAATTCCGCAACTCATGCTCATCCATGGGAGAAGCTATAGTTAAATGGGGGATGGGGCGTAAGTATGCTAAGTCAAATACTCCATGATGGGTTGGTCCATCTTCACCCACAAGTCCTGCTCTATCTATACAAAAAACCACAGGTAAGTTTTCTATAGCAACATCGTGAATAATGTTGTCATATGCCCTTTGCATAAATGAAGAATAAATGTTGCAGAACGGTTGCATACCTTCTGTGGCCAAACCTCCAGAAAAGGTTACTGCATGTCCTTCGGCTATTCCCACATCAAAAGCTCTGTCGGGCATTTGTTCCATAAGTATGTTTAATGAAGATCCGGTAGGCATAGCAGGTGTAATCCCTACTATTTTCTCATTTTGCTTGGCTAACTCAAGTAATGTGTATCCAAATACATCTTGAAACCGAGGAGGTAATCCTTGAGGTTCGTTAGTAAGACGCTCACCTGTTGTTGGGTTGAATTTACCGGGAGCATGCCAAAGCGTGGCCTCTTTCTCTGCCGGTCGAAATCCTTTTCCTTTTATGGTGTGCAGATGTAAGATTTTAGGACCTTGCATATTTTTAATGTCTTGAAAAACACGCGCAATATTTTCCACATCATGTCCGTCAATAGGTCCAAAATATCTTATGTTTAATCCTTCGAATACGTTTTGTTGTTTTGCAGCAATAGATTTTATACTGTTCGCAAAACGAATAAGGGCTTTCCTACGATCATCGTTTAATACTCCAATTTTATGCAGAGCTTTAGATGCTTTAAATCGCAGTTCATTGTATCTATTGGAGGTGTTTAGGTTGAATAGGTACTCTTTCATTCCTCCTACACTTCGATCAATGGACATGTCATTATCGTTTAAGATGATGAGTAGGTTATTAGGGGTTGAAGAAGCATTGTTTAAACCTTCAAAAGCTAGCCCTCCACTCATTGATCCGTCCCCAATAACAGCTACTATATGTCTATTTAACTCTCCTTTTTTCTGGGCGGCAACTGCCATGCCTAGTGCTGCTGATATGGAGTTGGAAGCGTGTCCACAGGTAAATGTGTCATATTCACTCTCGTCAGGAGAAGGAAATGGACGAATGCCATTTAATTTTCTGTTGGTATTAAAAACCTCCTTACGCCCTGTAAGTATTTTATGTCCGTATGCTTGATGTCCAACATCCCATACAATTCGATCGTACGGAGTGTTGAATACATAGTGAAGAGCCACGGTTAATTCAACTGTTCCTAAGCTAGCTCCAAAGTGTCCGGGGTTACAAGAGAGTTCAGCAATAATGTCTTGACGCAACTCATCACAGACTTGTGGTAGTTGTTCAGGCTTTAGCTTCCGTAGATCCTCCGGATAATGTATAGTGTTTAATAATTTATATTTTGAATTATCTTCCATTTTTTATACTAGATAAAACTGCGCAAAGCTAATAAAATTAAAGCTATACAGCTACACTTTTAGTCTTAATTTAGTTTTACATTCTTATAATTCATACTTTATTAATATACAATTGACTCGCTACTTTTGTTCTGCAATTTTTAATTATTTCTAGTAAAATAAGGTAAGGGGGCTAATCATAATTATAGATCTGTTGTGTGTTTTGTTTAATTGCTAAATAGTAAGCATTAACTATCTAAGTTAATTATTATATTTGTTCATAGAAAATATGGAAGAGAATATGCAATTCACTACAGAGGTTAAGGTAAGAAAGAATGTGATTGATATAAACCACTCCCAATCCATTTTATTAATGGGTTCTTGCTTTGTTGAGCATATAGGGGTTAAACTAAAAGAATCTAAGTTTGATGTTTTTATTAACCCTTATGGTGTGCTTTATAATCCCATGTCTATAACTGATTCATTAGAGGAGATTCTAAAAAATAAAAAATATCAACAGAAAGATCTGTTTTTTTATCAAGGGTTGTGGCATAGTAAAATGCACCACAGTATGTTTTCTAATGTATCGGCTGATAAAGTGTTGGAAACAATAAATTACCATCTGGATTTGGCTTATGATTTTTTGACGAAAGCCGATTATCTGATAATAACCTTAGGATCGGCATGGGTTTATTATGATAAAGAGAGTGCTAAAGTAGTGGGAAATTGCCATAAGCTACCGGAAAACTATTTTATTAGGAAATTGGTGAAGGTGGATGAGATTGTTCAAGAGTGGAATAGAACCCTTGATTCTTTACTTGTGATTAATCCTAAGTTGGAAATACTTTTTACAGTGAGCCCCATCCGCCATATTCGTGATGGTTTACATGGGAATCAACTAAGTAAGTCTACACTTTTATTGGCTATTCATAAACTAGAAACACAAAGAAAGAACAGAGTTCATTATTTTCCTGCTTATGAAATACTTTTAGATGAATTAAGAGATTATCGATTTTATGCTGATGATATGTGCCATCCTTCGGAGCTTGCTGTAGATTATATTTGGAGGAAGTTTATACACTATGCTATATCTGTTGATTCGCAAGATTTAATATCGGAATGTAGTAAAATACAAAAAGCACTTAATCACCGTCCTTTTAATCCGGAAAGTAAAGAACATCAGCAATTTTTAGAAAATCTTTTAGAAAAAATAGAACTGCTGTCAAAAAGATATCCCAACTTAGCATTCAATAAAGAAATAGAACTATGCCATACTCAATTGATTTAATTGTAGAAATACTTAAAGCTCAACGAATAGGAACTTGCACTTATTCCATAGAATGGTTATTGACAGATAGCCGATCACTTTGTTTTCCTGAGGAAACACTTTTCTTTGCTTTAGTAACACAACGAAACAGTGGAGCTGCCTATATTGAGAATTTATATAATCGTGGAGTGAGGAATTTTGTGATAAGTGCTAAAGAGGAGCAATTGAATCGCATAAAAGAGGAGAATTTATTCCCTGAAGCTAACTTCTTGATTGTAGATTCGCCTTTAAAGGCTTTGCAAAAGTTGGCTGAAAAACATAGAGAACAATTTAATATTCCTGTTATAGGTATTACAGGGAGTAATGGTAAAACCATTGTTAAAGAGTGGATTCATCACATCCTGTCTCCCGGGAAGGTTGTGGTTCGTTCTCCTCGAAGTTATAATTCACAAATTGGGGTTCCTTTGTCTGTTTGGCAAATAGAAAAACGTTCTGAGGTTGCTGTTTTTGAGGCTGGTATTTCTCAAATGGGAGAAATGGAGACCTTACAAAACATCATAAAGCCAACTATTGGAGTGTTAACTAATATAGGTGGAGCACATCAAAAAAACTTCAACACTTTACAAGAAAAATGCATGGAGAAGTTGACTCTATTCAAAGACTGCGATGTTATTATATATAATGGTGATGACGAATTGGTTCGAGATTGTGTGGCTCAGTCGGTTCTTTCTACTCGTGAAATTGCATGGAGTAGGAAAGATATGGAAAAACCACTTTATATTTATAAGGTGGAACAAAAGAACGATAGTGTTGAAATTGGTTATAGTTACTTGGGAATGCCAAACTCCTTTGTTATCCCTTTTACGGATGAGGCATCTATTGAAAATGTTCTCCATAGTTTAGCTGTTGCACTCTATCTGATTACTCCACCTGAACAAATAGCTGAACGAATGGCCACTTTGGAGCCGGTAGCTATGCGATTGGAGGTGAAGGGTGGAAAAAATGACACAATTATAATCAATGATAGTTATAATTCCGATTTAGTATCGTTAGATATAGCTTTAGACTTTCTGTATCGTCGCTCTCAAAAAAAAGGTCTAAAACGAACCTTGATTCTTTCTGATATTATTGACTCTGCTCAAAAAGCTTCGGTTTTGTATTTACGTGTAGCACAATTGGTGAAAAGTAGACAGATTGATCGAATTATTGGTGTAGGACCTAAAATATCCTCTTCGGAAGCTCGTTTTTTAATTGATAAAGAGTTTTTCCCGGATACTCTTTCGTTGTTGAAAGCTATAGAGAAACAACAAATTTCATTTGCACATGAGGCCATCTTAATTAAGGGGGCTCGTATGTTTAATTTCGATTTAATTTCTGATGTTTTAGAAGAACAAGTTCATGAAACCATTCTTGAAGTGGATTTGAAGGCGATGATTGATAACCTAAACCACTACAGAGAGATGATGAAGCCAACAACTAAAGTGATAGGTATGATAAAGGCTTCTGCTTATGGTGCGGGTTCTTATGAAATAGCTAAAACACTTCAGGAGCATTGTGTCGATTTTCTTGCTGTTGCTGTAGCCGACGAAGGGTATGAGTTGCGCAAGGTGGGAATAACAACTCCTATTATTATTATGAATCCGGAGTTTTCATCGTTCAAAACTATCTTTAATTATAATTTGGAGCCTGAGGTTTATAGCTTTCATCTGTTAAAAGCATTAGTAAAAGCTGCAAAAAAAGAGGGGATAACCAATTTTCCTATTCATATAAAAATAGATACAGGAATGCATCGCTTAGGGTTTGACCCTCTAGATGTACCTCAATTAGTGGAATATCTTAAATCGCAAGATGCTGTTATTCCACGTTCTGTGTTTTCTCATTTTGTAGGTAGTGATTCTTCTGCTTTTGACGATTTTACGAAACAACAAATTGAATGTTTTACACAATCGGCTGAACTCCTTCAAAATGCGTTTTCTCATAAAATACTTAGACATATTTGTAATTCTGCCGGAATTGAACGTTTTCCCGAAGCCCATTTTGATATGGTTCGTTTAGGTATTGGTTTGTATGGTGTAAATCCTATTGATAACTCAATTATAAACAATGTAAGTACGCTTAAAACAACGATTTTACAAATAAAAGAGGTGAAAGCTACTGATTCTGTCGGTTATTCAAGAATGGGACATTTAAGTAAAGACTCTAGAATTGCCGCTATTCCTATTGGCTATGCCGATGGTATAAGTAGGGGGTTGGGTAATGGAGTAGGGTTCTGTTTGGTTAATGGGCAGAAGGCTTATTATGTTGGTAATATATGTATGGATGTTTGTATGGTTGATGTTACTGATATTGATTGTAAAGAAGGAGATGAAGTGATAGTTTTTGGGAATGATTTACCTATTACTCTTTTATCCGACGCTATAAATACAATACCTTATGAAGTTCTCTCTAATGTTTCTCAAAGAGTTAAACGCGTGTATTTTCAAGAGTAACTTTCTGTGAGTTGGGTAAATACTTTATATATAAAGTTGTATGCTTGTTTAGAGAGTATTACTTTCTTATATAAAAAGACATAAAAATGCGTATTGTTGGTTCAAGCAATACGCATTTTCTTTCCCTCTTCCCCCATCAATAAGACTCTAGTATAGCCATTGTGTCTGTCTGGGATTGTAGTTTGCTCGGTCCTAGATCGGAGCCCCCCCCTGGCAGATAGGCTGTATTCGGTTCTTTCCTTTTTTCTT
>CAZGUI010000017.1:0-41592 GCA_964528875.1 uncultured Bacteroides sp.
TGACTTTAGATCAGAAAAAACTAGTTTATTATTTATCAGAAGCCGCACAAAGTGGTAGAGATATTCTATATGACCAAAATGGTAAATTCAACTTAACCATTCGCAGAACTCTTGAAGCTATTTATACAAACTATAAAGGTGATAAGAAAAGCGATGATTTCAAAGCTCTGGAAGTTTATTTAAAAAGAGTATGGTTTTCAAATGGCATTCATCATCATTATGGAATGGAGAAGTTTGAACCTGCTTTTTCTGAATCTTTTTTCAAAGATGCTTTATTAAGTATAGATAGCTCTTTATTACCAATAGATAGTGGGTCGGTAGAGGATTTGTACAGTACACTTTCTCCTATCATCTTTGATGCTTCAGTAAAACCTAAAAGAGTTAATCAAGCCGATGGGGTTGATTTAATAACTACTTCGGCATGTAACTATTATCAAGGAGTAACACAAGCTGAAGCTGAAGCCTTTTATGATGGTAAGAAAGATGTTAATGATGAAACGCCCATTTCATATGGACTTAACAGCCGTTTAGTGAAAGAAGATGGAAGCTTACAGGAGAAAGTCTGGAAAGTGGGAGGTTTGTACAGTCAGGCCATAGAAAAGGTAGTTTATTGGTTGGAGAAAGCTATGGAGGTGGCCGAAAACGAGAAACAAAAAGCTGTAATTGAGAAACTTATTGAATTTTATAATACAGGAGATCTAAAGCGTTACGATGATTACAGTATCTTGTGGGTATACGATTTAGACTCTAGGGTTGATTTTGTGAATGGTTTTACTGAAACCTACGGAGATCCATTAGGGTTAAAAGCTAGTTGGGAATCTATTGTAAACTTTAAAGATGTTGAAGCTACACAAAGAACAGAGTTGATAAGTAGTAATGCGCAATGGTTTGAAGATCATTCACCTGTTGCTCCTGAGTTTAAAAAAGAAGAGGTGAAAGGAGTTTCTGCAAAAGTTATAACCGCAGCTATGTTAGGAGGAGATTTATATCCTGCAACAGCTATTGGTATAAATTTGCCTAATGCAAACTGGATACGTACTCAGCATGGATCTAAGTCTGTAACTATAGGAAATATTACAGATGCCTATAACAAAGCAGCACACGGTAATGGTTTTGCAAAAGAATTTGCTTTTAGCCAAACTGAGGTGGATTTAATGGATAAATATGGCGATTTAACCGGTAATTTGCACACCGATTTACATGAGTGTTTAGGTCATGGATCAGGTAAATTATTACCGGGAGCAGAAGATGCTTTGAAAGCTTATGGTTCTACCATTGAAGAGGCGCGTGCTGACTTATTTGGGCTCTATTATGTGGCAGACACCAAATTGGTAGAGTTGGGCCTGACTCCAAATGAAGAGGCTTATAAGGCTGAATATTATAACTTTTTAATGAATGGGTTAATGACTCAACTGGTTCGTATAAATTTGGGGAATGATGTGGAAGAGGCACATATGCGTAATCGCCAATTAATAGCCCGTTGGGTATATGAAAAAGGCCAACAGGAAAAAGTTATAGAGTTGGTGAAAAAAGAGGGTAAAACGTATGTTCAAGTCAACGACTATGAAAAAGTTAGAGCTTTATTTGGTGAGCTTTTAGCCGAAATACAACGCATTCGTTCTACCGGAGACTTTGATGCAGCTCGAGCTATAGTGGAAAAATATGCAGTGAAAGTTGACCCTGAACTTCATCAAGAAGTGTTGGATCGTTATGCAAAATTAAATTTGGCTCCATATAAAGGTTTTGTTAACCCAATGTATCATTTGGTAACTAATGCAGAAAATGAAATCATTGATGTAACAGTTAGTTATGAGGAAGGTTATAGCGAACAAATGTTGCGTTATAGTAAAGATTACTCTTTCTTGCCTTCACTAAATAATTAAGAATGACGTTAGAAGAGAAAATAAAAGAAATTAGAATACAACTCCGTTTAGCTATGAACGGAGTTGTATCTCATAGTATGCGAGAAAAAGGTATAACTTACAAGTTGAACTTTGGGGTTGATTTGCCTACTTTAAAAAAAATAGCTGAAGGTTGGGAAAAAGAATCAGACTTAGCCCAAGCCTTGTGGAAAGAAGATATTAGAGAATTTAAGATTTTAGCAGGGTTGCTGTACCCCATAGAAGATTTTACTCCAGCGTTGGCCGATGAATGGGTAGAGGAGATTACTCAAAAGGAAATTGCTGAGATAACAGCTATGAATTTGTTTCAACATCTACCTGGTGCTTCATCGCTTGTTTATCGATGGATGGCTAGTAGTGAAGAGATGGTACAGATTTGTGGTTTTCTTACTTTTTCACGCCTGATGAGCAAAATAGAAGAATTGGATGAGAGGGCATCTAATGAATTTATAAGCCAATCTCTTTCTGCCTTGAAAGATGATTCTTATGCTTTAAATAGTGCTTCCTTTTTAGCTTTACGTCAGTTTATTTCTAAAAGTGCAAATCATAGAAGTAGAATCTATCCTTTACTTGCTTCTTTGAAAAACTCAGGACATGAAAAAGAAGTAAAGATTTATCATATGATAGAGGAAGAATTATCGTATGTGTAAAAAAAAGAATTTTAGCGATGCTATGATTAAAAAAGAGTTAACTTTGTTAGTTGTTGATTAGATTATAAATGGCTGTGAGTGATAAAGAGTCAATAAAAGTAGTAGAACAGATTTTTACTGAATACTTGAATTCAAGGGGACACAGAAAGACTCCTGAGCGTTATGCTATATTAAATACTATCTATACAATAGGTGGTCATTTTGATATAGAAACCCTTTATTCCATGATGAAAGAGCAAGGTCGGTTCAGAGTGAGTCGGGCTACACTTTATAATACTATATCTTTATTAATAGATGCTCAATTAGTTATACGACATCAGTTTGGTAACTCATCACAGTATGAGAAAACATACGACCGATCAATTCATCACCATTTAATATGCACTGAATGTGGTAAGATTATTGAGCAAAAGAACAAACAGCTGCAAAAAGAAATAGAAGCGGCAGAGTTTTCGAAATTTCAGGTTTCTCACTATTCACTGTATGTCTATGGACTATGTGATAAGTGCATTAGACTAAATAAACACAATAAAAAATAAACACAATAAAAACAATCATGAAAGTAGATGTTCTTTTAGGTTTACAATGGGGGGACGAAGGTAAAGGTAAAGTTGTAGACGTTCTAACTCCTAATTATGATGTAATCGCTCGTTTTCAGGGTGGTCCTAATGCGGGACATACATTGATATTTGAGGGTCAAAAATATGTGTTACGTTCTATTCCTTCAGGTATTTTTCAAGGAGATAAGATTAACATTATAGGTAATGGTGTGGTTCTTGACCCTGCTAGATTTATGGAAGAAGCTTTAAGTCTTGAAGCAGCAGGTCACGATTTAAAGAGTCGTCTAGGTATATCCAAAAAAGCACATTTAATATTACCAACACACCGCCTTTTGGATGCTGTATATGAGCAACAAAAAGGAGATGATAAAGTAGGTACTACCGGAAGAGGTATTGGCCCAACTTATACAGATAAAGTGAGTCGTTTAGGTTTACGTGTAGGGGATTTATTATCTAATTTCGAGGCAAAGTATGCACGTCTCAAAGCACACCACGAAAAGCTATTGAAAGATATGAACTATGCTTACGATTTAACTGAATCTGAACAGGAGTGGATGAAGGGTATTGAGTATCTTAAAAAGTTTAAACTACTAGATAGTGAACACCTTATTAATCAGGCTTTGGATAAAGAACAACGGGTACTTTGCGAAGGAGCTCAAGGAACAATGTTGGATATTGATTTTGGTTCATATCCTTATGTTACATCTTCTAATACGGTATGTGCCGGGGCTTGTATTGGTTTAGGTATTTCTCCCAGAAGGATTGGTGACGTGTATGGCATTTTTAAAGCTTATTGTACAAGAGTTGGTTCAGGTCCTTTTCCTACTGAATTATTTAATGAAACCGGTGATTTGATTTGTGAATTGGGAGGAGAGTTTGGTTCAGTAACTGGGCGTAAAAGACGTTGTGGATGGATTGACTTAGTGGCTTTACGCTATTCTGTAATGATTAATGGAGTAACAAAGTTAATCATGATGAAGAGTGATGTTTTAGATACTTTTGAAACCATTAAAGTCTGTGTTGCTTATAAAGTAAATGGAGAAGAAATAGATTATTTCCCTTATGATATTGAAGGAGATGTTGAACCTATTTATAAGGAACTTAAAGGTTGGAAAACCGATATGACTAAAGTGAAAAATGAGAGTGAGTTTCCTCATGAATTTAATAATTATCTTGATTTCTTAGAAAAACATCTAGGAGTTAAGATTGCTATTGTTTCTGTAGGTCCCGACCGTGAGCAAACAATTATTCGCTAATCTTTAGTTAAGGATTCATATACCTGATTACAACAATACGAATAAACAATGTTAAATGGAGGGAGACTTGATAATTAAATTGAGTTTTTCGCTTGTTTGGCAATATGTTTGTATATAGTATAATGGAGAGAATATAAATTAATAGTATTATTCAAAAGGTGGAAATATGAGTTTAGGTGGAATAGGAATACAATGGATTATATTTATTGGTATTGCTCTTGTTAGCTTCATTGTTCAAGCAAACTTACAGCGTAAGTTCAAGAAATACTCAAAGATTCCGTTAACTAACGGAATGACGGGCAAGGAAGTGGCTGAGCAGATGTTGAGAGAGAACAACATAAATGATGTAACTGTAATCTCGACGGTAGGACAGTTGACAGACCATTATAATCCTCTGAATAAAACAGTAAATCTGAGTGAAGGAGTTTATAACAGCGATAGTATTATGGCTGCAGCTGTGGCAGCACACGAATGTGGTCATGCTGTGCAACATGCTCAAGCTTATGCTCCTTTAACTTTGAGAAGTAAGTTAGTTCCCATTGTGAGTTTAGCTTCACGATGGATGAGTTGGATTTTATTATTAGGTATTATTCTGTTAGAAGCTATGCCGGGTCTTTTACTTGCGGGTATTTTGCTCTTTGCAACTACAACACTTTTTAGTTTTGTTACTTTACCCGTTGAAATAGATGCAAGTAAAAGAGCATTAGTATGGCTTGATAGTTCAGGAATAACCAATAGTCAAAATCATGTTTTTGCTAAAGATGCACTAAAATCAGCTGCATATACTTATGTTGTAGCGGCACTTGGTTCATTAGCTACTCTTATTTATTATGTTTTGATTTTCTTAGGTAGAAGAAACTAAAACAGAGATTTAAGAAATAGAAGAATTATTATCCAAGGTGTTTTTGATTCTAGAATAAACACATAGTGGATAGAAAAATATAAGCAGAGTGTAAAGAATTAGCTGAGGCAGCGTTCTTAACGCTCTGTTTTCTTTTATGAGATAGCTATGAAAGCATATTGAAGGCAAACGATGTAAAAGTTCAGCTGTCTCTCATCTCCTTAGTAACAGATGTGACTTTTTTTGTTTATCGTTTTGTTGTTCTATCTGTGCATGGAATGGCTCTTTTTATATATTTGTATATTACATAAATAGGATAAAGTAGATCAATGATGTTGAATAACAATCAGATTATAATGTTAGGCACGGGGAATGCTATTGTTACCAAGTGCTATAATACTTGTTTCATATTAAGAACAGCAAAAACTATGTTATTAGTTGATGCAGGTGGAGGAAATGGTGTTTTATTGCAATTAGAAAAAGTGAAAATTGACTTAACCGATATACATCATATGTTTATAACCCATGCACACACAGATCATATTTTAGGTGCGGTCTGGATTGTTAGGCTAGTTATACATCGGATGAAAAATAAAGAATATAATGGTACTTTTACGATATACAGCCATAATAAAGTATTAAAAATTCTGGATTGTATCTGCCGTATGACATTACCCACAAAAGATCTATCCTTTTTAGGAAAGTCTGTGTTGTTCAGCGAAGTGAATGATAAAGACATTTTCCAAATAGAGGATATGGAACTTCATTGCTTTGATATATTATCCACTAAAGAAAAACAATTTGGTTTTTCTGCTCAATTACCTAATAATATGAAATTAGTTTGTCTAGGAGATGAACCTTATAATGAGAGTAATCGTCATTATGTAGAAAATGCTGATTGGCTTTTGTGCGAAGCATTTTGTTTATATAAAGACCGTGATGTGTTTAAGCCTTATGAAAAACATCATAGTACCGCATTGGAAGCCGGTATCTTAGCCAATAGGTTAAATGTAAAAAATCTATTATTGTATCATACTGAAGACCATAATTTAGATATACGTAAAGAAGCGTATTCAGAAGAAGCATCACAGAATTTCAAAGGAAAAGTATTTGTTCCTAATGATTTAGAAGTAATCAACCTGGATAGTGATGAGTAGAATTTTATTCTTCTACACTTTTTTAATAGAAAATAAATACCCCTAAGCAAATGTTTAGGATGCTTTTTTTTCTTAATTTTGTGATCTATAGAATTTAATAATAATAATAAATCATATTCAAAAATGGGACTAAAACCAAGTTTACCTAAAGGTACTCGAGATTTTTCACCTCTAGAAATGGCGAAACGCAATTATATTTTTGATACCATTCGTGAGGTCTATTATTTATATGGATTTCAACAGATCGAGACACCGGCTATGGAAACTTTGTCTACTTTGATGGGTAAGTATGGTGATGAAGGAGACCAACTTCTTTTTAAAGTCTTAAATTCAGGTGATTATCTAAGTAAAATATCAGAGGAAGATTTGTTGAGTCGTAAAAGTGGTCAGTTAATTCATCAGTTCTCTGATAAAGGTTTACGTTACGATCTAACTGTTCCTTTTGCACGTTATGTTGTGATGCATCGAAATGAAATAACATTTCCTTTCAAACGTTATCAGATACAACCTGTTTGGAGAGCTGATAGACCCCAAAAAGGAAGATATAGAGAGTTTTATCAATGCGATGCTGATATTATAGGTAGTGATTCTTTATTGAATGAAATTGAACTGGTTGAGATTATAGATACTGTTTTCTCTAAATTTGGTATACGTGTTGCCATCAAATTGAATAATAGAAAAATTTTATCAGGTATTGCTGAAGTCATTGGTGAGGAAGATAAAATTGTGGATATTACTGTAGCTATTGATAAGTTAGATAAAATAGGTATTGACAATGTGCATAAAGAACTATTGGGTAAAGGAGTCTCTGAACAAGCAATAGAAAAGCTACAACCTATTATAGAATTATCAGGAACAAATAAGGATAAGATAGCCACATTAAAAGAGGTTTTAGCAGATAGCCAAATTGGTATCGAGGGAGTTAATGAATGCGAGTTTATATTGAAAGCTGTAGAACCGATAGGATTAACTAATGCCGTGGAATTTGATATAACTCTAGCACGTGGTTTAAACTATTATACCGGTGCAATTATTGAGGTTAAAGCCTTAGATGTTGAAATAGGTAGCATTACCGGAGGAGGTAGGTATGACAATCTGACAGGGGTGTTTGGTATGGAGGGCGTTTCCGGAGTGGGGATATCTTTTGGAGCCGATCGTATCTTTGACGTGTTGAATCAATTGGATCTATATCCTACTGATGCAACTAAAGGTACAACTCTTCTTTTTGTTAATTTTGGAGAAGAAGATATGCTTTATTCTTTAAAGGCTTTAAATCAGATTAGAAAAGCAGGAATCTCTTCGGAAATTTACCCTGATGTTGCAAAAATGAGAAAGCAGATGAGTTATGCCAATGCGAATCAAATCAATTATGTGGCAATGATTGGTGAAAATGAACGCCATGCAAATAAAATAACTCTTCGAAATATGTCAACCGGAGAACAAGACTTGCTGAGTTTAGAAGAGTTAATAGAGAAGTTAAGATAAGTGATTTTATAAATAATTTAAAGAGATGAGTTCCAATGAAACTCATCTCTTTTTTTTGAAGTCTGTCAGAGTGTCCCCATATGTCAGTGTTCTTTTGATAAACATTACTTTGGCACGGTTTTAGTAACTCTGAGAGTGTAAATAAAAAAATAATAAAAGCAATAATAACATTAAAAACGAAAAACAATGAAGATTAAACCATTAGCAGACAGAGTTCTTATTCTACCTGCAGCTGCAGAAGAGAAAACTATTGGAGGTATAATTATTCCGGATACAGCGAAAGAAAAGCCATTGAAAGGTGAAGTGGTTGCTGTTGGACAAGGTACTAAAGATGAAGAAATGATTCTAAAAGTAGGAGACCAGGTTCTTTATGGCAAATACGCAGGAACTGAACTAGAGGTAGAAGGAAAGGATTATTTAATCATGCGTCAAAGTGATGTAGTTGCTGTTTTAGGTTAAATCATAAATTAAGATAAAAATTAAAAGATTATGGCTAAAGAAATTTTATTTAATATAGAATCACGTGATCAGTTAAAGCAAGGAGTTGATGCTTTAGCAAATGCAGTAAAAGTAACATTAGGCCCTAAAGGACGTAATGTAATTATTGAAAAACAATATGGTGCTCCATCAATAACTAAAGACGGAGTAACTGTTGCTAAAGAAATTGAACTGGAAGATACTTTTCAAAATACCGGTGCTCAATTAGTAAAAGAGGTTGCTTCAAAAACAGGAGACGATGCCGGTGATGGAACTACAACAGCTACTGTTTTAGCTCAAGCTATAGTTAGCGAAGGTCTGAAAAACGTTACTGCGGGAGCTAATCCAATGGATTTAAAACGTGGTATTGATAAAGCGGTAGTAAAAGTTGTAGAAACTATTAGAAAACACGCTGAGACTGTTGGTGACGATTATGACAAAATAGAGCAAGTAGCTACTATTTCTGCAAACAATGATTCTGTTATTGGTCGATTGATTGCAGATGCTATGCGTAAAGTTTCTAAAGATGGTGTAATTACTATTGAAGAAGCTAAGGGTACAGATACTACAATTGGTGTTGTTGAAGGTATGCAATTTGATAGAGGTTATTTATCTGCATATTTTGTTACTGATACAGAGAAAATGGAATGTGAAATGGAAAATCCATACATTCTAATTTATGATAAAAAGATATCTAACTTAAAAGAGTTCTTACCTATTTTAGAGCCTGCTGTTCAATCCGGACGTCCTCTATTAGTGATTGCTGAAGATGTAGATAGCGAAGCATTAACAACATTAGTTGTAAATCGCTTACGTTCTCAATTAAAAATCTGTGCAGTTAAAGCTCCCGGATTTGGAGATCGTAGAAAAGAGATGTTAGAGGATATTGCAATCCTTACAGGTGGTGTAGTAATCAGTGAAGAGAAAGGATTAACTCTAGAGCAAGCCACTTTAGAAATGTTAGGTTCTGCAGGTAAAGTAACCATTACTAAAGATGATACTACCATTGTTAGTGGTTCAGGAGAAAAAGAGTCAATTCAAAAACGTGTAGAACAAATCAAAGCACAAATTGAAACTACAACTTCTGATTATGATAAAGAAAAACTACAAGAGCGTTTAGCTAAACTTTCCGGAGGTGTTGCTGTACTTTATGTAGGTGCTGCTTCTGAGGTTGAGATGAAAGAGAAAAAAGATAGAGTCGATGATGCCTTGAGTGCAACACGTGCTGCTATTGAAGAAGGTGTTGTTCCTGGTGGTGGTGTTACTTACATCCGTGCAATAAAAGAATTGGAAAACCTTGAAGGAGAAACTTTAGATGAAACGACAGGTATCAAAATCATCAAACGTGCCATTGAAGAACCATTGCGACAAATTGTAGCTAATGCAGGTAAAGAAGGTGCTGTAATTGTACAAAGAGTAGCTGATTCTGAAGGAGACTTTGGATACAATGCTCGTAACGATAAATTTGAAGATTTACGTAAAACAGGTGTTGTTGATCCAGCTAAAGTTACTCGTGTAGCTTTGGAAAATGCAGCTTCAATTGCAGGAATGTTACTAACTACAGAATGTGTTATTGTTAATAAGAAAGAAGATACTCCAGCAATGCAAATGCCTGCAGGCGGAGGAATGGGTGGCATGATGTAATCTTTAAGATTATTATCAGAGTCATTTATTTGAGCTACTTTCAAATGAAAATACTTAAGAAAGAGAGAGTGTTAAAAGCATTCTCTCTTTTTTTATCGAGTTGTAAAATGAGAGGATGGCCTAATGATGAGGCTTAATGTTTCTATAGGTATATGACAATCATTGATTTGAACTTATTTTAAGTTCTCTTTGTTATAACATGGGTTTTCAATTAACTTTGTTCAATTGTAAGAATTCAAAAAAACACAATATGAAAAAAGCATTAATATCGGGTATCACTGGACAAGATGGTTCTTTTTTAGCCGAGTTTTTATTAGAGAAAGGGTATGAAGTGCATGGAGTTCTCCGTCGCTCATCCTCTTTTAATACAGGGCGTATAGAACATTTGTATTTTGATGAGTGGATTCGCGATATGAAGAATAGTCGCTCCATACAACTACATTATGGTGATATGACTGATAGTAGTTCTTTAATTCGGATTATTCAGCAAGTTCAACCCGATGAGATATATAATTTGGCTGCTCAAAGTCATGTTAAGGTGTCCTTTGAAGTTCCGGAATACACTGCAGATACTGATGCTTTAGGTACTTTGCGTATGTTAGAGGCTGTTCGAATTCTTGGTCTTGAAAAGAAAATACGTATTTATCAAGCTTCTACTTCAGAGTTATATGGAAAGGTTCAGGAGGTTCCACAATCTGAAACCACTCCCTTTTATCCTCGTTCGCCTTATGCTGTAGCCAAACAATATGGCTTTTGGATAACTAAAAACTATCGTGAAAGTTATAACATGTATGCGGTTAATGGAATATTGTTTAATCATGAAAGTGAGCGAAGAGGAGAGACTTTTGTTACTCGTAAAATAACGTTAGCTGCGGCAAGGATAGCTCATGGTTTGCAAAATAAGTTGTATTTAGGAAATTTGAATGCAAAAAGAGACTGGGGATACGCTAAGGATTTTGTGGAATGTATGTGGTTGATGTTGCAACAAGATACCCCGGAGGATTATGTCATTGCAACAGGTCAAATGCATTCTGTAAGAGAGTTTTGTACCTTAGCTTTTCAAGAAGTAGGTATAGAACTGGAATGGAAAGGAAGTGGTGTGGATGAAAAAGGAGTAGATAAAGCTACTCAACGTGTACTGGTCGAGGTATCTCCAAGTTACTTTAGACCAGCAGAAGTAGATCAGCTTCAAGGTAATCCAACTAAAGCTAAAACAAATTTAGGATGGAACCCTGTGAAAACAAGCTTTGAGGAGCTTATTCGTATCATGGTACAATATGATATGAAAAAAATAGGGCAGACTAAAAACAAAGACTTGTGATGAAGAAGGATTCTAAAATTTATGTAGCCGGACATAGAGGCTTAGTTGGTTCAGCTTTATGGTCGGTTTTACAAAAGAAAGGATATACGCATTTAGTAGGACGAACTCACCAAGAGCTTGATTTATTAGATAATGAGGCTGTTCGATTGTTTTTTGAAGAAGAAAAGCCTGAATATGTTTTTTTAGCAGCAGCCTATGTTGGTGGGATAATGGCTAATAGTACATATAGAGCGGATTTTATCTATAAGAATCTACAGATACAACAAAATATAATAGGAGAGAGTTATCGTACAGGAGTTAAGAAGTTATTGTTTTTAGGCAGTACCTGTATTTATCCTCGTGAGGCAGAGCAGCCAATTAAAGAAGACTCACTCTTGACAGGTTCTTTGGAGTATACTAATGAGCCTTATGCTATAGCTAAGATTGCAGGATTAAAGATGTGCGAAAGTTTTAATTTGCAATATAATACAAACTATATTGCAGTAATGCCTACGAATCTATATGGCCCGAATGATAATTTTGATTTAGAAACGAGTCATGTTCTGCCGGCTATCTTACGTAAAGTTCATTTAGCGAAGTGTTTAAGTGAAGGTGCCTGGACTGCTATCCGAAAAGATTTGGATTCTTTACCTTTAAAGGATATAAATGGAGAATCTTCACAACAGAGTATTGTTCAGAAGCTAAAAGAATATGGAATAACGGCCGATAGTCTTGAATTATGGGGAACAGGAAATCCTTTGCGTGAGTTTCTGTGGAGTGAAGATATGGCTGATGCTTGTGTTTACATTATGGAAAATGTTGACTTCAAAGACACCTTTGATTCTCAACAAAAGGAGATTAGAAATTGTCATATTAATATTGGTACAGGAAGTGATTTGTCCATTAAAGATTTGGCGAAATTAATTGTTAGGACATTGGGTTATAAAGGAGAATTGCGATTTGATTCAATCAAACCCGACGGAACCTATAGGAAGCTTACAGATGTTTCCAAATTGAATGCCTTAGGGTGGAGTCATTCCATTGATATTGAGGAGGGTATATCTCGTTTATACGACTGGTATTTATCCTCTTTAAATTAGCCTCTTTGCAATTTTTGTTAATTAATGTTTGCAATTTTTGCAATTAGGCGTATATTTGCTCAGTTTTAATATATATGTGCATATATGAAAGAAAGCTTTATTGCGTTTATAGAGAACAGTATTAAAAATAACTGGGACTTAAATGCTTTGACAGATTATGACGGAGCTACACTCCAATATAGGGACGTTGCTCGCAAAATCGAAAAGGTACACATTCTTCTAGAAGAGAGTGGTGTTAAAAAAGGTGATAAAATTGCAATTTGCGGAAGAAACAGTTCTCATTGGGGAGTTACGTTTTTAGCTGTTCTGACATACGGTGCTGTAGCAGTTCCAATATTGCATGAGTTTAAATCGGATAATGTTCATCACATTGTTAATCATTCAGAAGCAAAACTTTTATTTGTTGGTGATGTTGTTTGGGAAAATCTAAACGAAAAAGCAATGCCTTTAATTGAAGGAGTTGTGTTGATGAATGATTACTCGCTTTTGATATCAAGAAGCAAGAAACTTACTTTAGCGCGTGAACATCTGAACGAACTGTTTGGAAAGAAATATCCTAAAAATTTCCGAGTAAATCATATTAATTATCATAAAGATAAACCGGAAGAATTAGCTATAATTAATTATACCTCAGGAACAACTAGTTTTTCTAAAGGTGTGATGTTGCCCTATCGTAGCTTATGGTCTAATACTCAGTTTGGCTTTGATGTATTGGAATTACAACCCGGAGATAAAACCATATCTATATTGCCTATGGCTCATATGTATGGTATGTCTTTTGAATTCTTATATGAATTTGCAGTAGGAGCTCATGTGTTTTTCTTAACACGTATGCCAAGCCCTAAAGTTATTTTTAAGGCTTTCAGTGAGATAAAACCCAAGATCGTGGTTTCAGTTCCACTTATCATAGAAAAGGTTATTAAAAAGAGTGTAATGCCTAAGTTGGAGACTCCAACGATGAAGTTATTATTAAAACTTCCTTTGATTAGTGATAAGATAAAAACTGCTGTAAAAGAGAAAGTATGTGAAGCCTTTGGTGGAGAGTTCCTTCAAATTATAATTGGTGGTGCTGCTTTAAATAAAGAAGTGGAGGAATTCTTGAAAATGATTGATATTCCTTATACTGTTGGTTATGGAATGACTGAATGTGGTCCAATCATTTGTTATGAAGATTGGTCTAGATTCAAGTTGGGTTCTTGTGGTAAAGCAGCCCCTCGTATGGAGGTAAAAGTTTTATCTCCCGATCCTGAAAATGTACCCGGTGAAATTGTTTGTCGTGGGCCTAATGTTATGTTAGGTTATTACAAAAACAAAGAAGCAACACAAGAAGTGGTTGATAAAGACGGATGGTTGCATACAGGAGATTTGGCTCTTATGGATGCTGAAGGAAATGTTACTATACGTGGTCGAAGTAAAAACATGCTTTTAAGTTCGAATGGACAAAACATTTATCCTGAAGAAATAGAAGATAAGTTGAATAACTTACCTTTTGTTGCAGAGAGTATTGTTGTACAACAAGGCGACATATTGGTTGCATTAATCTATCCGGATGTTGAAGATATGTTTGCACACGGATTGAGCAATTCAGATATAGAGGAAAAGATGGAGGAAAACAGAGTTGCTCTTAATGAAATGTTACCGGCATACAGTAAAATAGCTAAAGTAAAGGTATATCCAGAAGAGTTTGAGAAAACTCCTAAAAAGAGCATCAAACGTTTCCTATATCAAGAAGCTAAAGGATAAAAAGAAGTATAAAGCAATGATGCAAAAAATAAATATATTAACAGCAGTTCTACTATTGACTGCTGTTTCTGTATTAGGACAAAAAAATAGTAGTGCGGGTATTAATCTTTCTCTTTGGAAAAATGTAAGTACTCAAAAACATACACCTGGTAATAAAACTTACTTCAATGTGGGGTTGCTTACTCATATGTGTGATCTAAAAGGCTTTAGTTTCAACGTTTTAGGAAGTAAAGTGAATCATAATATGAGTGGTTTGCAGTTGTCGGGTTTTGTAAATCAAGCTGTATCAGGAGCATCAGGAGTACAGTTGTCTAGTATTACAAACATTACAGCTAGAGATTTCTCCGGTATTGGAGTTACAGGAATACTGAATTTAGTAACAGGAGATTCCAAAGGTATCACGATTGCTGGGTTGTCTAACATCACAGGAGGGAGTCAAACAGGAGTTAGTTTAGCCGGTTTGTTGAATATGTCAGGGGAGAGAGGAACAGGAGTTAGTTTTGCCGGAATAGGAAATATTAGCCCTGTCGATTATTACGGTGTGATGCTGGGTGGATTAATTAATGTTACCGGTCAAAGTATACGTGGGGTGCAATTGGCCGGTCTATCCAATATTAATGCTATAGATATGCATGGAGTACAAATATCCCCATTCAATGTTACTGTAAAAGGTAAGGGTTTACAGTTGGGTTTAGTAAACTTTTATGCTGAAAATTTTGATGGCTTACAGTTAGGACTTGTGAATGCTAATCCCAATACACGTGTTCAATGGATGATTTATGGTGGTAGTTCTACTAAAATTAATACAGCGGCTCGTTTCAAAAATGATTTATTCTACACTATTATTGGTGTCGGTTCGCATTATTTAGATTTTGGCGATAAATTTTCAGGAGCTTTGTTCTATCGTGCAGGTATAAGCCTTCCCCTTTATAAAAATCTCTCCATAAGTGGAGATTTAGGATTTCAACACATTGAGAATTTTAAGAATAAAGATCATGGATTTCCTAAACGTTTATATGCTTTAGAGTCTAGGGTAAACTTAGAGTATAGTTTGAACTCGAAATTAGCCTTATTTGCTACAGGAGGTTTTAGCCATAGTCGCCATTATAATCAATCACATACATATAAGAACAGAGCAATTATTGAAGCAGGTATTATTTTGTTTTAATCTTTTTGTGTCATAAACCTGGCTATAACTTGTTGAGAACAGGATGTTCTTTTATCTGTTCCGTGGAGTTAAAAGCTATGAAATACTTTTTGATAAAAAAAGTTAGTTTATTATATCTATATTTGTTGAAAAGAAAGCCTGATATATAAAACAACATTAGATGAGTCGATCGTCAAATATCATGCATGAACAATTGCATTTAATAGGTGGGTCTCCTGTTAAGATAAAAAAATGTGATTATGATTACTTCAAATACCCTTACCACTTTCATATGGAATATGAGATTTCATATATAAGTAAAGGGTATGGAACACTTTATGCTGGTAATAGTATAAATTCTTTTGAAGATGATTATCTGGTGTTGTTTGGAAGTAATTACCCTCACATGTTCAAAAGTCACTCCGATTTTTATGATCAATCTCCTGATCTTAGAACTCATGCAATTATTATTCATTTTCAAGAAGACTTCTTAAAAGAACCACGAAAGTTTTACCCGGAGTTTAATGCCATTAATCAGCTATTGATAAATTCCAAATATGGAGCTGTTTTTGAATTAAAAGATAATGAAGAACTTAGAGAGAAAATAAAACAAATTGTTGATTCCACAGGATTAAAGCGCATTGTTGATTTGATAGATATTCTTTCTTTAATGAGTCAATCAAGCAATGTTACTTTTTTGGGTAAGCAAAAAGAGAAAGATCTATTAACTACTAAAGATGAGCGACTGGTTAAAGTCTTAAGTAAAATCAATACGGGGTACCATAAAGAAATTCGTCTGGATGATATTGCTAAAATTGCAGGAATGAATACCTCTGCTTTTTCAAGATATTTTAAGCAGAAAACCAGTAAAACGCTAACTAGATACATCAATGAGTTACGTGTAAACTATGCTTGTGAGTTGTTATTGGAAAAGAGACTATCTATTTCTCAAATTGCTTACGAGTGTGGCTTTAATAACATTTCAAGTTTTAACCGTCAATTTAGAAGTATAACCTCTTATAACCCATCCGATTATATTCAAAAGTTTAGTCACGGTATGATGTAATTAGACTTATGGATGAATAGCTCTTCTTTTATTTTCTCTGACTCCTTACTCTTTTTTACTCTAAAAATGTTGTTCGTTGTGCTTTGACTTTAGTGAAAGAAATGAAGCCTTTTTTAAAGCTATAGAACCCAATCGCCTTCGGTCCTAGACCGAGCACCCTTCAGTCCTAGACCGACAGCCCTTCGGTCCTAGACCGACTAATTCAATAAAAAAACCTTGTTTTGAGCATTTATTGGACAGTCATTTTAGAAGATCAGTTTTTGCCTATTTTTCACTCTTTTAGGTTAAAAAAAGAGCTACAAATTTTTCAATTTGTAGCTCTTATGGGTATAGTTAATCTTTAGATAACTTGTTTTTCTAAAGACTTAAAATGTCCTTTGTTTCTTAAAAGCTAAAAAGTGGATAAGCTTTCATTCTTTCATTAACTTCTTTTTTTACTTCAGCAATAACTTGTTCATTATCAACATTTGAAAGAACTTTTTCAATTAGTTCAGCAATAATAATCATTAAGTCTTCTTTTGCTCCACGTGTTGTAATTGCCGGAGTTCCTAAACGAATACCTGAAGTTTGGAAAGCCGAACGTGAATCGAAAGGAACCATGTTCTTATTAACAGTAATATCTGCTTTTTCTAAAGCTTTCTCTGCCACTTTTCCTGTTAGCTCCGGATATTTATTGCGTAAATCAATTAGCATTAAGTGATTATCAGTACCTCTGGAAACCACACCAAAACCTCTTTTAATGAGCTCTTCTGATAGAACTTTGGCATTCTTTTGAACTTGAGTTTGGTATGCTTTATATTCAGGTTGTAGACATTCGTAAAATGACACAGCTTTAGCAGCAATGATATGCTCTAAAGGCCCCCCTTGGATACCAGGGAATACAGCAGAATCAAGAAGTTGAGACATCATTCTTACTTCACCTTTCATATTGGTTTTACCCCATGGATTTGGAAAGTCTTTACCAATTAAAATAATACCTCCTCTAGGGCCACGTAGTGTTTTATGAGTGGTCGAAGTAACTATATGTGCATATTTGACAGGATTCTCTAATAGTCCTGCAGCAATCAACCCTGCAGTATGAGCCATGTCAACCATCAGGATTGCACCGATTTTATCGGCAATTGCTCTCATGCGTTTATAATCCCATTCACGAGAGTAAGCAGAACCTCCACCTACAATTAATTTTGGTCTTTCTCGTAAGGCAACCTCTTCCATCTGATCATAATCAACACAGCCTGTTTCCTCCACTACGTTGTATTCACAAGGAGTGTAAAGTATACCGGAAGTATTTACTGATGATCCGTGAGAAAGGTGACCTCCATGAGATAAATTTAATCCCATAAATTTATCTCCAGGTTGAAGTACTGCTAAAAATACAGCAGCATTAGCTTGTGCTCCAGAGTGAGGTTGTACATTAGCCCATTCCGCTCCGAATATTTCTTTAGCACGGTCAATCGCTAATTGTTCCGATTGGTCAACAATTTCGCATCCCCCGTAATAGCGTCGCCCAGGATACCCTTCAGCATATTTATTTGTTAAATAGGAGCCCATGGCTTCCATTACTTGGTTACTTACAAAGTTCTCTGACGCAATCAACTCAATGCCTCTTAATTGACGTTGATGTTCTTGCTCAATCAAGTCGAAAATTACATCGTCTCTTTTCATTGTGGTTATGATCTCAGTTTATCAATGATAAAATATTATATAAACGCTCAAAATTATAGAAAAAGAATGGATATCTGAAGAAAGTATTAACAATAATGTTGTTATTACCCTTAAAACATAATTCCTGCAGAAAAACTAATCACACTTTCTCTGCGATTGAATAAAATTTTTCCACTATTTGGTGTGGTTGAAGAAGGAGTGTACCTTACCTCTTTTGAGATATTAGTAAAAGATTGTTCGTATCTAAAATCAAAGAATATTCTAGATATGTTTACACCAACACCAACTACAGCACCTATATTCAAAGGGTTTACCTTTTCTTCCATATCTTGAAAATCGAAATTATTAAACTCAATTTTACTTTTTCTATTCCATAGGTAAGCTATTTTTGGTCCTATAAAGAAAGCCATACCATATGGCTTTTTATCTATGAAATTATACCCATAGAGTATTGGTAGCTCAATGTAGTGAATGTTAGATTCAATTGTAGCATAGCTGTAAGTAGCATCTCTGGTACTTTGATATTTATCGAAGGATAGTTCCGAACGATTAATTTGGTAAGATAACTCAGGTTGAATAAAGTGCTTTTTGAAATTTACTCGCATAAAAGCTGTTACGTGATACCCGATTTTATAGTTAGTTTGGATTTCTTTAATAGCTATTCCATCAATCTCAAACTTGGAGATAAGATAACTAGTTGAGTTGAATCCGGTTTTTACACCAAAACTAATCAGACCTTCTTCTTTCTTTGTTTCAATTTTATCCTTAGCTGCACTTTTTGATTCCTCTTGGCTATAAGTCCAAGAGGAAATACATATAAATAAAAAATAAAGTACTGCTTTTCTTACTATCATAAAGAAGGGTATTTAATAATGGGGTGTTACCTTATTCAGCTAATAGTTCTTGTTGAATAATAACAATCTCATCTCTATTTTGCTCTTTCTCACAGTAATGACAACGTACAACACAATTTTCTTTATCTATGACATGAAAAACAGTGTTCATCGGTTCATTGTTGGTAATACAGTTAGGATTGTTGCATTTTATGATGCTTTTTAGTTGGTCCGGCATATTGATTTCACGTTTCTCAACCACTTCATAATCTTTAATGATGTTAAGTTTTACGTGGGGAGCAACCACTGATATACGGTTGATTTCTTCGTCGCAGAAAAACTTATCGGATACTTTGATAATACCTTTAGTTCCAAGTTTTCCACTTTTTAGATTATAGCCTATGGTTATATTATTAGTCATATACTCTAAATTAAGTAGTGTAACTACTGCAAAAAGTTTATCAGAAGGAATATGATCGATTACCGTTCCATTTTCGAGAGCGGCTACTTGTAATTCTAGTTTCTTTTTATTCATAATGTTTGTAGCTTTTCTGTTGAACTAATATCTTCTAATGTATAACCTAAGCAATCACATAAAATGGCTTGACGTGCATATAGTCCGTTTTTCGCTTGTTGAAAATAGTATGCTTTAGAACTAGAATCTACATCGTATGCAATTTCATTTACTCGGGGCAGTGGGTGAAGAATGCGTAAGTTATCTTTAGTATTCTTAAGCATTTCCCGGTGTAGAATGTATACGTTTTTCACTCGTTCATACTCCATGATGTCACTAAATCTTTCCTTTTGCACTCTTGTCATGTATAGGATATCTGCTTTATTAATGATTTCAGGAGTAAATTCAATGTGTTCTTCGTATGCAATGTTATGTTGTTTGCAGAATATTTTATATTCATTAGGCATCCGTAGTTCTTCAGGAGCAACAAACTGAAAGGTTGGATTAAAATGTCTCATAGCAAAGAGTAAAGAGTGAACAGTCCGTCCATACTTCAAATCACCCACTAAACAGATGTTTAGGTTTTCCAAGGTGTTTTGAGTCTTGCTAATAGACACTAAGTCAAGCATCGTTTGTGAAGGGTGTTGATTAGCACCATCTCCGGCATTCACTATGGGGATTGGAGCCACTTCGCTGGCATAACGTGCAGCACCTTCCAGATGGTGTCTCATAACAATTATGTCAGCGTAATTACTTACCATCATAATGGTATCCTTTAGGCTTTCGCCTTTTGTGGAACTTGTTGCTTTAGGATCAGCAAATCCAATAACACGAGCACCTAATCGGTTGGCAGCAGTTTCAAAACTTAAACGAGTACGTGTGGAAGGCTCAAAAAAGAGGGTGGCTACAATTTTGTTGTAAAGAACCTTTTCATTTGGGTGCTTCTCAAACCATTTAGCCATTTCGATAAGGTACAGAATCTTTTCTTTTGAGTAGTCGGCGATGGTTACTAAGCTATTGTTTATCATACAATTAAAGAACTTTTTGTTTATCTTGAGTTATTGACTGTAAAGATATGAAAAATGTTTTTAACACCATAGAAAAAGAGTTAACTTTGATAATATATAGATTATCTTTACAAGAGTGTTAACCTCACTTAATAGAGAGGTATAAATTGTGAAAGAAAAAGTTTTATTTTACTTTTGCATATCTTTATTATAGTATGGGATATACTTTAGTGGATTATATAGAAATAAACGGAATACATATAGAATGATAAAATTTATAGTAAGAGGTCTTTGGGCTCTGTTTTTCATATCAATTTTGGGAGTGGTACTTCTTTTCTTCTCCATTGCTAAAGGGTGGATTGGCTATATGCCTCCTGTTGAAGATTTGGAAAACCCCAATTATAAATTTGCAACAGAAATTATCTCTGAAGATGGAGAGGTTTTAGGTACTTGGTCTTTAAGTACTGAAAATCGTATTTACGCATCTTACAATGAACTTTCTCCTCATTTAATAAAGGCTTTAATTGCAACTGAAGATATTCGATTTAAAAAACACTCAGGAATTGATGCCAAAGCAGTAGGACGTGCTGTTGTTAAACGAGGTTTGTTTTTTCAGAAAAATGCAGGTGGTGGTAGCACCATTACACAACAATTAACCAAATTGCTTTATTCGCCTCGAGCCAGTACTTTTGTTGAAAGACTTTCTCAAAAACCGGTAGAGTGGGTCATGGCTGTTAAGTTGGAACGCTATTATACCAAAGAAGAAATTCTAACGATGTATCTTAATAAATTCGACTTTTTAAATAATGCGGTAGGTATTAAAACAGCTGCATATACCTATTTTGGAGCAGAGCCTTCTACCTTAAAAATTGAAGAGGCTGCAACTCTGATTGGTATGTGTCAAAACCCTTCTCTCTATAATCCTTTACGATTCAATGAGCGATCAAAGGGGAGAAGAAATGTGGTTTTAGGTCAGATGTATAAGGCTAACTTCATTACTAAAGCTGAACGAGATTCTTTAACAAAACTTCCTTTAGAGTTAGAATATCACCGTGTCGATCATAAAGAAGGTTTGGCTACTTATTTACGAGAGTATTTAAGAGGTGTGTTAACTGCAAAAGAGCCTATAAAGAAAAATTACAGAGGTTGGCAAATGCAGAAGTTCTACGAAGATTCTGTGGCTTGGGAAAATAACCCTCTGTTTGGTTGGTGTGAAAAAAACAAGAAAAAGAACGGTTCAAATTACAGTATTTATACTGATGGTTTGAAAATTTATACAACCATTAACTCTAAAATGCAACAGTATGCTGAAGATGCAGTAGAAGAACATTTAGGGAATTATTTGCAAGAGAATTTCTTTAAAGAAAAGAAAGGTAGATCAAAAGCACCTTATACTAATCAACTAACTCAAGCAGAAGTTGATCAGATTATAAACCGATCGGTACGTCAAAGTGAGCGTTATCGGGTGTTAAAATCGGAAGGCTTGTCTGAAAGTGAGATAGAAAAAGTGTTTAATACGCCTCATGAAATGTCCGTATTTACTTGGCACGGTGAGAAAGATACTATCTTGTCTCCTTTAGATTCTATCAAATACTACAAACACTTCTTGCGTACCGGGTTTATGTCTATGGATCCCATCAATGGTCATGTAAAAGCTTATGTAGGAGGCCCCAATTATACCTATTTCCAATACGATATGGCTATGGTAGGACGTCGTCAAGTGGGATCTACTATTAAACCCTATCTTTATGCTTTAGCTATGGAAAATGGATTTACTCCTTGTGATCAGGTAAGACATGTAGAGCAAACCTTAATTGATGGTAACGGTAAACCTTGGACACCTAGAACCAGTACAAGGAAAAAAGAGGGAGAAATGGTTTCCTTGCGTTGGGGATTGGCTAATTCCAGTAACTGGGTTTCAGCCTACTTAATGAGTAAATTAAATCCTTATGCTTTAGTACGTTTGATTCATAATTTCGGTGTGTTAAATCAACAAATTGATCCCACTGTATCTTTAAGTTTAGGGCCTTGTGAAATTTCTGTCGGAGAGATGACTAGTGCTTATACTGCTTTTGCTAATAAAGGTATTCGTGTTGAGCCCTTATTTGTTACCCGTATAGAAGATAATGACGGAAACGTGATAGCACGTTTTACTCCTGATATGGATGAAGTGATTAGTGCTTCCAGTGCCTATAAAATGCTGAATATGTTACAAGCTGTGATTAATGAAGGTACAGGGGGACGCGTACGTCGCTACGGAATTAATGCTGATGTAGGAGGTAAGACAGGTACAACAAATAGGAACTCCGATGGTTGGTTTATTGGGTTTACCCCTTCATTGGTTTCTGGTTGTTGGGTAGGTGGAGAAGAGCGTGATATTCATTTTGATACTATGTTCTATGGACAAGGTGCCTCCATGGCATTACCTATTTGGACCATCTATATGAAAAAGGTATTCGCTGATGAGACATTAGGTTATAGTGAAGAGGAGAGATTCACTTTCCCCGAACACTTTGATCCATGTAGCGATAATCCTTATTTGGAGTCTGACACGATTCAAACAAGAAGAACTAGTACACCGACGGTAAACTCCGGCATTGATAAGTTATTTGACTAATGTGAGTGGAGCCCCAAAATATAGTATTTGGCTATCTATAGGTAGTAACGAGGATGCACAAGTCAACATGGATCAAGCTAAAATTCTTTTAGCTCGCATTTTCAAGGATATTACATACAGTAGCTTGATGGAAACACATCCTATTGGGTTGGGAAATCCATCTTTGTTTCTTAATCAGGTAGCTTATTTGGTAACTACATATAATCAGGAACAAATAATTTCTCATTTAAAGGAAATCGAACAACTGATTGGACGTAAGAAAGAAGATAAAGCCAAAGAAATTGTTCGGATTGATTTAGACCTTCTTATCTTCAATAGTCAGGAATTGAAAGAAGAAGACCTGAAAAGAGAATATATAAAACAAGGCATACAAGAAATAAGAAGAAATATGAAAGCTTTAAAATTTGTAGGAATTATCCCTGCCAGATATGCTTCAACTCGTTTCCCTGCTAAACCATTAGCTATTTTAGGAGGCAAGTCTGTAATACAACGTGTTTATGAACAGGCTTCCAGTGTACTTAAAGATGTTTATGTGGCAACCGATGATCAACGCATTTTTGATGCAGTTGAGGCTTTTGGAGGTAAAGTCGTTATGACATCAACTTCCCATAAAAGTGGAACCGATCGCTGTAGAGAAGCTGTAGAGAAAACAGGAGTTGCATACGATGTAATAATTAATATTCAAGGAGATGAGCCTTTTATTCAGGCGTCGCAGCTAGAAACGTTAATGGATTGTTTTAATGACTCCACAACTCAGATAGCTACTCTGGTAAAACCTTTTGGAGAACATTCAACATGGGAAGATTTACAAAATGCAAACAGTCCAAAGGTAGTTCTTGATAGTAAAGATTTTGCTCTCTATTTTAGTCGCTCAATAGTTCCTTTTTTTAGAGGTGAGGAGAAAGATAACTGGATAAAAAAACATACATATTATAAACACATAGGCTTGTATGCTTATCGATTAGAGGTATTAAATGAAATAACGTCATTGGCTCAATCTTCTTTAGAAATTGCTGAATCCTTGGAGCAATTGAGATGGTTGGAGAATGGATATAAGATAAAAGTTGGACAGACTGATGTTGAAACCATTGGTATAGATACTCCTGAAGATTTACAAAAAGCAGAAGAATACTTGGAACAGTTAAAAAAGAAATAAGTAAGATGATGAAAAGAGATAGGACTATAGCTCCTAAAGTAAAAGCACTAACTAACGTAGAGTTCTTACACCCCATGAATATAACCTTATCAAATGGTATACCTTTAAAGGTAATAGATGTGGGGGTTCAAGATGTTGTTCGCATGGATGTGCTTTTTGAAGGAGGACAATGGCAACAAAAACAAAAGTTACAGTCTTTATTCACTAATCGTATGCTTCGCGAAGGTACTGCAAGATATTCCTCAGCTGAAATATCTAAACAGCTAGACTTTTATGGCTCTTGGATGGAGTTTGCTAATTATCCAAAGTACACCTCAATTACGCTCTACAGCTTGAATAAATATGTCAATGAAACATTGGCTATTCTTCAGTCTGCAATTACAGAACCTTTATTTCCGGAAAAAGAGCTTTCAACTCTGAAAGACCGTTCCAAACAACAGTTTTTGGTGCATCTTTCCAGAGTTTCTTTTTTAGCTAATCGATTGCTTTTCCAATCTTTATATGGTGAAAAACACCCCTTGGGTATTCATACCAATCAAGAAGATTTTGAAAGAATAAATGTGGAGCTATTGCGTTCTTTCCATCAAGATTTTTATCACTCAGCCGGATGTACGTTCTTTTTATCCGGAAAGATTTCTTCAGGAGTACTGCAAAGTGTAGAGAATATTTTAGGAAAAGAGTCTTTTGGATTGAAAAAGAATTTGAATTCATCAGCTTTTTCTATCAATCCATCGGAAGAGAAACGAGTGACTGTAAAGAGAGATTCAGCGATGCAAAATGCAGTGCGTTTAGGAACATTGACGATTGGTCCTGATCATCCTGATTATTTAAATCTTCGTGTTTTAATTACTCTGTTTGGCGGCTATTTTGGTAGTCGCTTAATGTCTAATATTCGTGAAGATAAAGGCTATACTTATGGCATATCAGCATCTTTAATTCCTTATCCGGACAGTACCATATTTATGATTGCCAGTGATACCGATCCTAAATATGTAGACTCATTGATTCAAGAAGTATATCATGAAATGGATCGTTTAAAATCAGATAAAGTATCAGAAGAAGAATTGTATAAGGTGAAGAATTATATGATAGGCGACCTATGTAGAAATTATGAAACGGCTTTCTCTATTGCAGATGCTTGGCTAACAGTTAAAACTTCAGCTTTGAATGCAAATTATTTTGAAGAGATGCTCAAAGCGATAGAAGAAATCACAGTAGATGATATTTATCAATTAGCTAATCGCTATCTAAATAGTGATGATATGCGAGAAGTAGTAGTTGGTAAATAATCCTAACGTAGAATAAAACGTAGTCTTATAAGGTTGGCTATTAAATTAAACTTTAGTAATATTGGCTCTAGTAAAAAGTACTCAAAGAAAGTAATAATGAAAAAAATATCATATATTCTCATACTAACATCTTTACTCTTTTCTATTAATCTCTGTGCTCAAGAAAAAGAGGGTTTTATGAATCGTGTTAAAGGCGTTTTTAGTCCGGGTTACCGTATTGGAACGTATACATTTAAAGACGGTTCCGTTTATACAGGAGATCTGAAAAAATGTCGTCCTAATGGTTCGGGGAAAACACTCTTCTTGAACGAAGATATTTATGAGGGTTCCTATGTGAATGGTCGTAAAGAGGGTTTGGGTGAGTTTAGATTGCATAGCGGTGAGAAGTATGCAGGGAATTGGGTCAATGATATTCAACAGGGAGAAGGAGACTATTTTTACCTAAACAATAATAGATACAGTGGTTTGTGGGATAATGGTTTTCAGCACGGTAAAGGAAAGATGTATTATCATAATGGAGACATATATGATGGTGACTGGAATAAAAATCAACGACACAATTTTGGTACCTATACTTGGGTTAATGGAGCTAAGTATATTGGTGAATGGGCCAATGATAAGAAAAACGGAAAAGGTACGATGATTTGGAACGACGGTTCAAAATATACTGGAGATTGGGTGGATGATCAAAGAAAGGCTAAGGGGCTTTTTGAATACGTTAATGGAGATAAATACACTGGTGACTGGGATAATGATATTCAGCATGGTAAAGGTGTTTATAATTTTCATACAGGCGACTGCTATGAAGGCACCTATAACCAAGGAGCACGTACAGGACAAGGGACCTATACCTATGCGAATGGCGATGTTTATAAGGGAGAGTTTAAAGATGGAGTGCAAGAAGGTCAGGGAACTTTTTCTTGGATAACGGGAGCCTCATATAAGGGTGAATGGAAGAACAATCAAAGAGAAGGTCAAGGGAAATATATTTGGAGTAATGGCGATATTTATGAAGGCCAGTGGAAAGAAGGACAACCTAATGGAGTTGGTAAACTTCAATTAGTTGAAGGTACTACTTACGAGGGGGAGTTTGTAAATGGCTTGGAGGAAGGTAAAGGGGTATTAATTGATAATGAAGGTCATCGTCATGAAGGAACTTTTAAAGGAGGTAAAAAAGATGGAGACTTTACAGAGTACGACGCTGAAGGTAAAGTTGTGAAGAAGACTCGCTACAGAAATGGTTTTATCCATTCTACATTGAATTAATTTACATTACCGAATATTCTTCGTATGCTATTTTAACTACATAAAGAAGGGCTGTTTCAAAAAAGAAACAGCCCTTCTTTATGTTTTATGAATTCATGATTTTACTATTTAATAGATTGAATAGTATGAGATTGAGTTTTTCAGAGGAGAGAAACAGATATCCCTAATTATTTATCGCTATGTTGAAATGCAAGGAACAGCTAATAACTCTTTTTTTGTTGTGATTATAATACTTTTTATTGCTTCCAACTAATGAAGAACTAACGAAATTACCCAATAAACCATGTGGAAATACAGTGGAAATTAGTTCTAATTTGTAAGGATACTAACCTAAGAGAAAATAATCTTTAAGTGTTTTTGTTGTTTTTTGCTCTATACCATGCAAGCATATCTGGTCCCTTAAAGTAGATAATTAAAGAGCTGACTATAATAAGCATTCCTACTACAGTACTAAAGGTTGGATATTCATCAGGTAGCATAAACCAACTTAAGATGGCTCCTAAAATGGGATTGATTAATCTACACATATTTATATCACTCACTTTTGTTCCTTCTGTGCGCAAAGCAATAAACCAAAAGCTAAAAGCAAAAACAGAGATGAATATCAAGACTCCGAGACTGACATAGAAACCCAAAGGCTTGAATAAAAAGGGCTGGAATCCTTCAGAGAAAATACCTACTATATAGATGAAGAGTCCACCGAAGAACATCTGTACAGCGTTTAAAAATATAGGATCAACCTTACCTTTTTCTTCTGAAACAGTTATAGCAGAATAGCCTTGAAACAAGATACTTAAGAGTAAAAGGACAATACCTAATATACCTATCCAATCTAAGGGCTTACCATCTTCACCTCCCATTCCTACAATAAGAATCAGACCAATTAAGCTAATAATTAAACTCATGATTTTATGCCCATTAAGCTTATCGTCACTAGCTATAAGATGAGCCAGTAAGACATTAATTAAAGGAGTTAGTCCCATGATAATAGAAGATATAGCACCACTTACTAGGTCGACACCAAAATAGAAAGCTGTGTACCCAAGGAACATATTTACAAGAATCAAATTAAGGAAGAGTCTTTTATGTTGTTTAATTTTGCCCCAAATATTGGATTGCCATTTATAAGCAAATAAAATGATTCCTACAGCAGTAAATCGTAATCCGGCAAAGTTCATTGGAGTGAAATCATAACTTAATCCTTGTTTAATAAAAGGATTAACTATTGCCCATAAAATAGAAGCTAAGATAGCATAAAATAGACCTTTTTTCATTCTTAAGTATTATCCCATTCGACTTATTTTCTTAAGCTTCATTTCATCAATAAGCTTAATCTTGCGTCCGTCTATTGCAATAATACGTTCTGATGCAAAGTTTGAAAGTGTTCGGATGGCGTTAGAGGTAGTCATGTTAGATAGATTCGCTAAATCTTCTCTAGATAAATAGATACTAAGTGTGTAACCATCTTCTTCCAATCCATAATTCTCTTTTAAAAATAGTAGGGATTCAGCTAATCGCCCTCTAATATGCTTCTGAGTTAGGTTTACTGTTCTTTCATCTGCAATACCTAAGTCTATGGAAAGTATTCGTATAAAAAAAGTGGAAAGCTCACAGTTTCTGCATGTGAATTCTGCAATCAGTTTCATAGGGATGAGGCATATGAGTGAAGTCTCAAAGGCAGCAGCAGCAGTAACATAATCTTCATTGGCAAAGTAAGCTCTATATCCAAAGTACTCAACGGGTTTGATCATTCTAATGATTTGATTACGCCCCCCAACGCCTTCTTTATAGATTTTAACCTTTCCACTGATTAAACACATTAAGTATTCCGGTTTTTCGCCCTCATTATAGATGTCTTCATTTTTTTTGAATTTTTTGAAGACACATTTAGCTTTGAGCATCTCTTTTTGCTCTTCGCTTAGAGGATTCCAGATATCTGGAATTTGCTCTGAAAGAATAATATGTGAAAAATCTGCTTTCCCCATGCTACTTATAACGGACTATATGTTATATAACACAAATATAGAAGGAAAATATATAACTAAGAAAATCTGTTGCATTTTCTATTCTAAAAAAAGTATTTTGGCAATTATTTAGCAAAAAGTAATTCTCTGTACTTTGGTAATGGCCAAATCTCATCATCCACCTCCATTTCTAAATGATCTATGTGATAACGTATGGAATCTAAATAGGGTAATACTGTATCTGCATAAGCATTCGCTTTTTCTCTTTGATTTTCCATTCGGTTGGCAATCTTTCTGGCATCAATCATTTCTTGGACAAGTTTTTTGATGCTGGATATACGGTAAGATATTTCTTTAATTAAATCTTTCCGATCTGCACTTAACATTTGAAACTCATCTTCAGAAAATATTTTTTGTAATCCTATGACGTTTTCTATCAATCGGTTTTGATAGCTAATAGCAATCGGTACAATATGATTTATGGCTAAATCGCCCAATACGCGACTTTCTATTTGAATTTTCTTTGTGTATTTCTCCAGTTCAACGTCTAAACGACTATTTAGCTCATTTAGATTAAATATGCGTTCTCCTATTAGTACATTTTTAGATTGTTCGTCAATGTAATGTGTTAAAGCTTCAGGTACTTTAGAAATGTTTGTTAAACCTCTTTTTTTAGCTTCTTTTTTCCAGTCATCAGAATATCCATCCCCTTCAAAGCGGATTGGTTCAGAATCAATGATTGTTTGCTTTAAGACTTTGAATAAAGCCTCTTCTTTACTCATGTTTTCTTCTAGTAGTTTATCTACGGAAGCTTTAAACTCATTCAGCTGATTGGCCATTCCGGCATTAATTGCAATCATACATGCTGCACAATTAGCAGATGATCCGGCTGCTCTAAACTCAAAACGGTTTCCTGTAAAAGCAAAAGGGGAGGTTCTGTTTCTATCAGTAGTGTCAAGAGAAATTTCAGGCACTCTGCATAAATCTAACTTCAGCGTTGTTTTTCCTTCTTTCGTTAGATTTTGATTGGATTCTTGTTTGGCTATTTCGTCGAGTACTTTTGATAACTCTTCTCCTAGAAAAATAGATAATATTGGTGGTGGAGCCTCATTGGCTCCCAGACGATGATTATTTCCTGCACTAGCAATAGATGCTCTAAGTAGGTTTTGGTTTTTATAAACCATCATTAGAACATTAGTAAGGAACGTCAAGAAGAGTACATTCATCTTGGGGTTCTTTCCCGGTGAAAAGAGGTTAACTTCAGTATCTGTATATAATGACCAATTGTTATGTTTACCGGAACCATTAATGCCATGATAAGGCTTTTCGTGTAAAAGAACAGTGAATTTGTGTTTTTGAGCAATTCGCTTCATTAAGTCCATAACTTGCTGGTTATGATCATTAGCTAAATTAACTGTTTCATAAATTGGAGCTACTTCAAACTGATTTGGAGCCACTTCATTGTGTCTGGTTTTTATAGGAATAGCTAATTTATGACATTCAATTTCTAACTCTCTTAAAAAAGCGGTTACTCTGGGTGGGATAGAACCAAAATAATGATCATCCAATTGTTGATCTTTGGCAGAAGAGTGTCCCATTAAGGTTCTCCCTGTTAATTCCAAATCGGGGCGAGCATTGTATAAAGCTGTGTCAATTAAGAAAAACTCTTGTTCCCATCCTAGATTAGCATATACATGTTGAATCTTAGGATCAAACAACTGACATACCGAGGTCGCTGCTTTATCTAAGGCCGCTAGTGATTTAAGCAGAGGTGTTTTATAATCCAATGCATCACCGGTATACGATATAAAAATAGTTGGGATACAAAGCGTTGTATTTACCACAAAAGCAGGAGAAGAGGTGTCCCATGCAGTGTAGCCTCTCGCTTCAAATGTATTTCTAATGCCACCACTTGGAAAAGATGATGCATCGGGTTCTTGCTGAACCAATAATTTACCCGAAAAATGTTCTATAATTTTTCCTTTATCATCAAAATCAATAAAGCCATCGTGCTTTTCTGCAGTTCCATCAGTAAGTGGTTGAAACCAATGTGTGTAATGAGTAACATTTAAAGATTTTGCCCATCGCTTCATGCCTTCAGCAATCTCATCAGCCATTAAACCATTAATAGGAGTGCCTTTTTGATTTGCATTCATTACTGCTTCATATGCATCATTAGAGAGATATTGTTTCATCTTTTTTTGATCAAACACATGACTTCCATAATACTCTGTTAAATCATTTGAAGGAGGTATAACCTCAAGAGGGTGCCTAGTAGAGAGTTCTTTTAATGCTAGAAAGCGCATCTTTGACATATCCGTAGCTATTTTAATTTGATTTATACAAAAATAGAGCTTTTCTGTGATTTTAACTCTTAAAGCGTCTTTTTTAAATGTCAAATGCACACGATTATTAAGAAAAAAGAGTGAATACACAAATATCTATCCTTATTTGTATAAATTTGCATATAAATTATGTAATTTAATTAAAGGTTTTGACAGTAAGTTTCAGAATTATAATTGGGTTTAGCCTACTTATTCTAATACTAGGTAGAGCAACAGTTATGGCTCAAGAAAAAGAACCATCTCTTGAGGTATATTCTGAAATTGATCCTATCATTAATCGTGTCATCGATTCCGCAAGAACATATGAATCAACAGTCACTGAATATCATGCTGATTTGTATATAAAAACGACATTTGAAGTTTATAGCAGAAATATTTTATTTAGGTTAGTACCTATGATGTTTCGTCCCAAAAAAGGGGTTTCTCATTACATTGCGGAATCTTATAGTGATTTGCATTATACAGCTCCTAATATATACGATCAGAAAGTGAATGCAGCGGTAGGTACGTTACCTAATTTCTGTTCTCCTGAAGGAATTACTTTGGAGTATTTCCATATTAATATTTATGAAACTACTCTTTTATATAGTAAACTGATATCTCCTTTGGCTGATAATGCCCGTAAATATTATAAATATGAGTTGGATTCTACTTTCTATGATGCAAATGGTATTGTACACTATAAAGTAAGTTATAAACCCAAGAATAGTAGCTTTCAGCTGGTAAAAGGCGATATGATTATCAGTGGAAATACATGGAGTATTCGCGAATTCTTTTTTTCTGGACGTTCAGAGTTTTTTGTTTTTAGTAATAGAATGAAAATGGGAGAATTAGGGAGTGACACCGAGTTATTACCTCTTGAATATGATGCCAACATCTATATGAACTTTATTGGTAATAAGGTGGATGCCAATTACGCTGTCAAACTAAATTACGATACTATTCTTACAGAAAAGAAAGAGATACATGAAAACAAATATGACCTTTCTCATAGTTATACGCTGAGTACAGATACTTGTAGTTATATAGTTGATTACGAAAAATTTAAAGAGTATAGATGTCTCAAACTTACCGATGAAGAAAAACAAATCTATTTAAATTATTTTTCTGATTCTACCGCCGTTCCTAAAAAAGAAATAAAGAAGAATCGAACATTTTGGGGGGATTTTGGAGATCTATTAATCTCTAGTAATTCTTTTAGATTAGAGCAATATGGAAATATAAAATTTTCAGCATTATTAAATCCTTTAATGCTTCGATATAGCCGTACAAATGGATTGGCATATAAACAAACCATTAAGTACAATCATTTATTCAGTGGAGATCGTTTGTTGCGTGTAGTTCCTCGATTTGGATATAATTTCAAGCAAAAAGAATTTTATTGGAGTATAGATTCTGAATTTGAATATTGGCCACGTAAGCGTGGAACCATACATATGGATGTGGGGAAAGGGAATCCCATTTATGCAAGTGCTGCATTGAGAGAATTTTCGGAAATGCCGGATAGTATTTTTGATATCAATGCTTTTGATTTGAAATATTATAAAGACTTCTATTTTGATATATATCATAGTTTAGAGATTGTAAATGGCTTAACGGTAGATGTGGGAATTGTTGGACATAGAAGAAAGCCTGTTAGGAAAGGAACAAAACAAGAAGATTTAGTTGAAGGAGCTGTGTTGACTCAGGTTAATTCTGCTAATGAAGAACTAGATGAAAAAATACAAAAGACTTATATAAGTTGTGCGCCTCGCATATCTATATCCTGGACACCGGGACAGTATTATTATATGAACGGTAAACGGAAAATCAATATTCACGGAAATTTTCCTACTATAATTTTTGATTATGAGCGAGGAATAAAAGGGTTTATGAATAGTACCGGAGGGTATGAAAAGATAGAGTTGGACATACAACAGTATATACCCTTGAGCTATATGAAAAATATATCTTATCGGGTTGGAGGAGGTAAGTTTACCAATCAAGAGCAACAGTTTTTTGTGGATTTTTCCCGTTTCACGAAACATAATTTACCTGTTGGATGGAAAGATGAAATTGGAGGTGTTTTTCAGTTGTTAGATAGTCGTTGGTATAATGCTTCCCGTCATTATGTACGAGGTCATTTAACTTATGAGTCTCCGTTTTTACTCTTGCGTCATCTAATTAAAGAAACACGTTTTGTTCTCAATGAGCGCCTTTATCTCAACGTTTTAGGAATGAAGCACATGAATCCATACCTTGAAGTTGGATATGGTATAGGTACACATATTTTTGATTTAGGTTTATTTGTCAGTTCTACAAACTGGAAACAATTTAAGTTTGGGTTTGAAATCACCTTTGAACTGTTCAGTCGCTAAGAATTTTGTTGTTCTTTTTTTGTTAAATCATTCACATTCTCTCGACATCTTTTCTCAATCTTTGGGTTAATCATTGTGGATAATCAAAATTCACAAACAGCAGAGCCTAGAGATCCGGTATGGATACAAGGTCATGGATTGCAGAAAAGTTGACTCTTTTTGATTGTGGGAGTATACCTGAAGGAGTGGTATATACTAAAGGATTTGGAGCACTTTAATCCCTTAAGTTTCCTTATTTCATACATACCCACAAACGTAATCCGAAAACAAACAAGAGAAATACTTCTATTGCTTAGGATTTTGAGTTTATTTCTAGTGTTTCTACATCAGCATTGATTTTAATAAGTGATAGAGGAATACCTAAAAACCTCAAACAAATGAATAAATTCGGTAGTGATATGTATAGTCTGATAATTGTGTTCCAAGTGATGGCTGAAGTAGAAGATAAATCGGTTAGTTTTAATTCTTTTGACTCCATACTTAAGTCAAAACAAAAGATCCTCTCCTAATAAAATATTCCAAGATTCTACCCAGCCGATTTTGCTTGTGTGAAAGAGTTACAAAAGAGTTGAAACTTGAAGTGTATAAAGTCTTAGCTTAAGGTGTAAGGAAAAAGAGGAATAGTTGGTTAATATGACTTGTTGTTTGTCTTTCAAAATGTAATTATGCTGTATTTTAATAGCTGCGAATTCAACTTACACCCATAACTATTTATTTTATCTAAGCTAAGAGTTTATTATGCACTTGAATTAAATAATAGTTTTTTGTTTTTTCCTTTGGAAAATAATTCCTTTCTTTGTGCGATGTTTCTTATGGAAAATAAATCAAACAGAAATATACGATAAATATATATGAAGACAGTAATTATTGGAGGAGTAGCAGGAGGAGCAACGGCAGCTGCTAGACTTAGAAGATTAGATGAACAAGGTGAAATAGTACTTTTTGAGAGAGGAGGATATGTTTCGTATGCCAACTGTGGTTTACCTTATTACATAGGAGGAGTGATATCTGATAGAGAACGCCTGTTTTTACAGACAGTGGAGGGCTTTTCTTCAAAGTATGCTGTTGATGCCAGAGTTTATTCTGAAGTGCAGTCCATTGACTCTAAGAGCAAGAGTATTTCAGTAAAGAATCTGCAAACAGGTGAAGAGTATGTTGAGTCTTACGATAAATTGATTTTATCTACCGGAGCTTCACCTAGAAAATTAAATATTGAAGGGAGTGATGATACACGTATTTTTACCTTACGTGATGTAACTGACACTGATCATATCAAGAACTATATCAACGAACATAATCCTAAACGAGCAGTTGTAGTTGGTGCCGGTTTTATTGGATTAGAAATGGTTGAAAGTCTACATGAATTAGGCATAGAGGTTGATGTGATTCAACGCGAAGATCAAATTATGTTGCCCCTGGATATTCCTATGGCTCAGTTAGTTCAAAAAACATTGTCCGATAACCAAGTAGAGGTTTATTTAGATGATGAAGTCAACCGATTTGAAAATTTAGGGACTACACTCAAGTTGCATTTGAAGAGTGGTAAAACGCTTACTGCGGATTTAGTTATTGTAAGCATTGGCGTACAACCCGAGACCTCTTTAGCAAAAAGTGCAGGTTTAGCACTAGGGGATAGGGGTGGAATTAAAGTTGATGAATACATGCAAACCTCCAATGAGGATATTTATGCGGTTGGAGATGTGATAGAGGTGTTTAATCCTGTTATTAATCAATATTCACTTATACCTCTTGCAGGTCCTGCAAATAAGCAGGGTCGTATTGTAGCAGATAATGTGGTTTATGGGAAAAAGTCCACTTACAAAGGCTCCATAGGTACATCTATTGCTAAGATTTTTGACCTTACTGTAGCTGCTGCCGGAGCAAATTCTAAGCTGCTAAAGATGTGTAACATTGACTACTATGAGTCGTACATTCATGGTACCTCCAACGCTTCATATTATCCCGGATCATTACCTTTTACACTTAAAACAATCTTCTCAAAAACAGACGGAAAACTTCTAGGTGCCCAAGTAGTGGGATATGATGGGGTAACCAATGTTGTTGATTTGATGGCTGAGGCTATACGAAGAGGAGATACGGTGTACGATTTGCAGGAAATAGAGCATGCTTATGCGCCACCTTATGCCTCTGCTAAGCATACGGTAAATATTGCAGGTTATGTAGGTCAAAATGTGTTAGAGGGTATTTTGAAAACAAAACAGTGGGATGAATATTTAAATTCAGATAAATCTCAATACGTGGTAGTTGATGTGCGTACGGAAAGTGAGTTTGAAATGGGACATGTTAAGGGTGCTCTTAATATTCCGGTATCGGAAATGCGTAATCGTCTAGATGAAATTCCTAAAGACAAAACACTTTTACTTTATTGTGCTGTGGGTTATAATGGTTATTTAGCCTCACAGATATTAAAAGCCAATGATTACAAAGAGGTGTATAACTTATCGGGTGGCTATCGTCTTTATTTATCAGCAACACAAAAACATTATCATCGAGTTATGAATGAGAAAAAAGAGAACCAATCGACAGTGCCTTTGGCCTCTAAGCGTGAAGAAATTATATCTATTGATGCTAGAGGACTTACTTGTCCCGGACCGGTTATGCAGTTGAAGAAAAACTATGATTTAATGGGTGATGGAGATCAATTAGAGATTCAAGTAACAGATCAAGCTTTTGGTCAGGACTTAACTAGTTGGAGCAATATGGTTGGAGCTAATGTGTTGAGCATAGATAAATCAGGTGGAACTATTACTGCTCGTATTGAAAAACCCGGAAAAAAGAAAGAGCAAGAAAATGAACCTGTTGTAGTTCAACAAACTATAGATAGTCAAACAATGATTGTTTTTAGTGATGATATGGATAAGGCTTTAGCTTCTTTTGTTATTGCTAATGGTGCTGCAGCCGCCGGTAAAAAAGTAACTCTGTTTTTTACTTTTTGGGGATTAAATATCATAAAGAAAGTAGATAAACCCAAAGTAAAAAAAGATATTTGGGGTAAAATGTTTGGAATGATGTTACCTTCCAGTAGCAAAAAATTGAAGATTTCACAGATGAATATGGGAGGCTTAGGTAGTAAGATGATGCGCATGGTTATGAAGAAAAAGAATGTGGAAACCTTGGAAAATATGATGCAACAGGCTAAGGATAATGGAGTTGAATTTATTGCTTGCTCCATGTCAATGGATGTTATGGGAATTGCATCCGAAGAATTGATGGATGGCGTAACCATTGCAGGAGTTGCTGCTTACCTTGAGAGAGCTAATAAAGCCAACGTGAATTTATTTATATAAATCAACAGAGAATGATCTGTGTGTTTAAGAATTAAAAAGAAGAGATAAGATGAATCAACAAGAACAGAAAACTAAACTGTGCATATTAAGAGATATATTTAGGGCTATTAGAGAATGTGAAATCAATTTTCAAGAAAAATACGATTTATGCTTAAATGAAGGAATGGCACTTTGTTCACTAAACAAAAAAGGAAAAATAACCTCTAGTGAGCTTGCTGAATGTTTAGGTCTGACTAATTCTAATACCTCTAAAGTCATCCGATCCATTGAGGAAAAAGGATTGATTAGTCGTATTATGGGGAAAACAGATAAGCGAAATATGTATTTTGAAATCTCTAAAGCAGGTATTCAGAAGTTGGAAGAAATCAATGGTGCTGAATCTGAAATAGAGTCTGTTTTGTCTTTTATTTATGCCACAAAAGGAGAGAAAACAATTAGTGTTTTATAGACCTGAATGAGGTAAGAAATGCTCATAAACTGCAAGTGGCTGTGAAGCCGTTAAACCAAGGTTCTTTTCTTCTTTTGTCGGTCTAGGACCTAAGCCCCCTCGGTCTAGGACCGAACACCCTTCAGTCCTAGACCGAAGGATGCTCGGTCCTAGACCTATAATTTTTACTCTTAAATTCAAGTGTGAATTTTGAGTTTTTGAAGAAGAAACGAAGAAAAGGAAAGATCTGAATAGGCATTAAAAAAAACCTACTTTACCGGAGTAAATAGGTCTTTTTTAATGTCTATTTTTGTTTGATTTATTTGTTCAAGAATGAATGGTTTGTGAAGAACTGAAGTAAGGAAAAAATAAATTTAACAAAGATTAAAAAAGGAGTCTTCTTAAATTTTATATCTTTGTACACAGTTTTGGAGAATCCAGAGCTACTTAGGTTTGTTTTTTTGTTATAACTCTTTGATGCAACCTAGGTCCTTTTTGAAAATCTTATATAGCCCTTTGTTATATTAAATTGGGTCACTCCAATGTTGCGGCTATTAGGGTGTACACAGCAAAACCTACATCTGAATATTTGCTCTGACTGGAGTTGATGTTTTAACCGGTTATAAGCTATTGAGCCTGATTTTTTATGTGCTTAATTTTTTACACCCTTTAAACTCAATCGTTTAATAATGAGTAATTTAATTGGAAAAATTAAAAGGAAATTACCTTTTGAAACCACATTTACAAAGTCGGTAGCTTTACCTGGTCTGTTAGTCATACTTTCCATTTCTATTTATTGTCTATTCTTTCCTTCGGAAGCTAATGTTTTATTAACTTCAATTCAAGCTTATTTCTTTAAAAACTTGAGCTGGATTTATGTGCTTATTGTAACATTACTAATCCTTTTTTTAATAATCATAGCTTTAAGCAAATTAGGAAATATTCGTTTAGGTGCTGATAACTCTAAACCTAAATATAGTTTTTTCTCATGGATTGCAATGCTTTTTGCCGCAGGAATGGGAATCGGATTGATGTATTTTGGAGTTGCCGAAACCATCTCTCATTACGCCCATCCTGCCATTGAAGACACTATGTTACGTGCAAAAGAAGCACAATTATATACTTTCTTTCATTGGGGGATACACGCATGGGCCATTTATGCGGTGATGGGACTTGTTTTGGCTTATTTTGCACATCGTTATAAATTACCTTTAGCCATTCGAAGTGGTTTATATCCTATTTTGAAAGATAAGATACACGGCCCGGTAGGGAATATTATTGATACGTTTGCATTATGCAGTACTTTCTTTGGTATAGCCACTACTTTAGGATTTGGAGTAGTTCAATTAAATGCCGGATTAAAAAGTATAGGTCTTGTTTCGGAGGTTAGTTTTGGTTTTCAAGCCATTATTGTAATTGTTGTAATGGGGATTGCTATGCTTTCGGCTCTTTCAGGAGTGGATAAAGGAGTAAAAAGATTGAGTGAGTTGAACTTATCTCTAGCTTTTATTTTAATGGTTTTTGTGCTTATTATGGGCCCAACGATCTATATCTTAAGCACTTTTAGCGAAGGAATAGGATATTATATTAGTAGCTTAACCCATCTTACCTTTAATACCTTTGCTTATGAGTCAGAAGCTCAGGAGTGGTTTTCCGGTTGGACCATTATGTATTGGGCCTGGTGGATTTCATGGGCTCCATTTGTGGGGTTGTTTATTGCTAGAATATCAAAAGGACGCACCATCCGAGAGTTTATTGTAGCAGTACTGCTTGTTCCTTCTCTTTTTAACTTTTTATGGATGACCGTTTTTGGTAGTAGTGCTGTATGGATTGACAAATTTGTAGGTAATGGAGCTTTAAGTAAGATGTCAGAGAGTACAGATACTCTATTGTTTCAATTTTTTGAATATTTTCCTTTAACTCCTGTTCTCAATATATTAGCCATTGTGATGATTGCCGTATTTTTTGTTACCTCTGCTGATTCAGGTATTTTGGTGATGAATAGCATAGCTTCGGGAGATAAAAGACATACCCCTAAGTGGCAAAATGTGTTCTGGGGGATTCTTTTAATTATTCTTTCACTTACACTTTTACGATCCGGAGGTTTACCTTCACTGCAAACTATGACTTTAATCTCTGCTCTTCCTTTTGGTTTAATCATGTTATTGCTTTGCTACTGTTTGTGGAAGGCTCTTCAGATAGATCATCTGTTTCATAATACTAAATTACCTTATGGTAGTAGTGCGTGGGACGGTTATAACTGGAAAGAGAAATTGAATAGAATATTTACTTTTTCTGAAAAAGAAGAGGTGAAAACATTCATTAATCATACTGTGAAAAATGCTTTTAAAGAATTAAAAGAGGAACTGGATTTGAATAATATTGATGCAGAGATTATAGAAGGGAAAAACACCTCATTATCATTAGAACTTTTTATTCGACACGACAAAATTCGCAATTTTCGTTATGGAGTAGTTGCTGAACCTCAATCCATATCCGATTATTTAATTGAAGACGACAACACTCCTCAGATTGATGTAGAGAAAGCTTATATTCCTATAACCTATTTTAATGATGGAAGGAAGGGAAACAACATTCAGTATATGACTAAAAATGAGGTGATTGTGGATGTATTAAGAGAGTATGAGCGTTTCATCAGTTTAATTTCAGATGATAAAAACGAATTACTTGTTATTGACAGATAAAAAACGTCTCATATATTCTTGAAAATCTAAGGATTAGATTCTATTAAGTATTTCAAGTCCTAAAAAGAGGTTTGTAATTATTTGTTGTTTATATTTACAATAAGAGGATTTCTTTCTCCAGTGGTAAAAATAATAGTCAATTAAAATAAAAATCTATGAGAAACAAAGTGGTTGGTATTGGAGAGGTTTTATGGGATATCTTTCCGGAAGGGAAGAAGTTAGGAGGTGCCCCGGCAAATTTTGCTTATCACATGGCTCAGTTAGGGTTAGATAGTGCCGTAGTTAGCGCTATAGGTAATGATAAGCTTGGGGATGAGATTATTGAGGAATTTGATCGTAAATATATTACCTATCACTTAGATAAAACGCCCTATCCCACAGGTACAGTGAATGTAGAAGTAGATCAGCAGGGAATACCTCAATACATAATCACAGAAAATGTAGCATGGGATAACATTCACTATACTTCTACGCTGAAAAAGCTGGCATATGCTACCTGTTGTGTCTCTTTTGGTTCGTTATCTCAGCGTTCTGAAGTATCCAGAAACACGATCTGGTGTTTTTTAGATGATATGGAGGAGGATACCTATCGGATTTTAGATATCAATTTGAGACAGCACTTTTACTCTAAAGAAATATTAGATGAGTCTTTTAATCGGTGTAACGTATTGAAATTGAACGAGGAAGAGTTGCTGGTTGTTAGTGAAATGTATAATGTTGAGGGTAACTTTAAGGAGAAATGTAGGGAATTACTCGTTCATTACGGATGGAAATTAATAATATTAACTTGTGGTGAGGAAGGTAGTTGGCTTTTTACTGCTGACAAGGGTTTATTCAGAGAAACTCCTAAAGTAGAGGTGATTGACACGGTAGGTGCAGGAGATTCTTTTACCGCCTCGCTTTTTGCTGCAATATTAAAAGGGTATGCCTTAGATGAGGCTCATCGCCTAGCTGTAGATGTTTCAGCCTATGTATGTACTCAATCGGGAGCTATGCCCAGACTACCAAGTCATTTAATGATCTGAAATAAAATAATTACATCTTAATATTTGTAGAATAATCCTACCTTTACTCTTAAATAAAAGACTAAATATATCAATGCAGAAAAAGCAGAAAGAATTAACGTGTGTAGATTGTGGTACACAAAACTGTAAATTCAAAGTTCGGACATATCCTGAGTTTTGTCCTACCACGAATCTAGATCAAAAGGACTTGGATTGGGCGTTGGAGCGTTATGATGAAGATAACAACCATAATATAATGACCGCTAGTGCTGAAGTGGAATACGAGGGCTATGGAAGACTAACCCGTGTGGAGGAAATTATGGAGTTTGCACGTAAAATAAACGCAAAGAAAATTGGTATTGCCAATTGCATCGGACTAATGAATGAGGCTCGTATTTTTGCACGTATTTTAAGACAGAATGGTTTTGAACCTTATTCCATAATTTGTAAGGTTGGATCAGTGGATAAATCCTCTATAGGTATTGCTAAAGAGTGTGAGAATATAGGTGCAGCAATGTGTAATCCTATATTACAAGCCCGATTGCTCAATAAAGTCAAAACAGACTTAAATGTAGTGATAGGTCTTTGCGTTGGACACGACAGTTTGTTTTATAAATATTCTGATGCTTATGCTACTACACTGGTTACTAAAGATAGAGTAACAGGGCATAATCCTGCTGCAGTATTATATACAGCCAACTCCTATTATAAAAAGAAGTTAGAAGGGGAGGGTAAAGAGTAATTAGTCTATGTTTTACTGCTAATTTATATCTTTAAGGTATTAATTACAACATGATCTGAACAAGACAGCAGTCAAGTACGTTGTAATTAGCTTACAATTTATATCTTTAAGGTATTAATTACAACA